>JBBIOI010000072.1:0-17510 GCA_037443425.1 Deltaproteobacteria bacterium | reverse complement strand
AACCCCCACATCCTTTCCTCCTTTTACTTGAAGAAGACTTGGTGCTTGGTATCCATCAAAGACGATGTCTCCATATGCCAGGTCATGAACCACCATAATATTATGCTCCCTTGCAAAGGAGACCAATTTTTCAAAAAAATCTATATCAACAACCATTGTTGTAGGATTATGAGGAAAACTCAATATAATCATCTTTGGCATTGGCCATGTATCCTTTGTTGCGCGGCGAAGACGATCAAAAAAATCTCCTTCACCTTGTAACGGCACCGAACGAATATCACCACCTGCAATAATTGCTGAATAAGAATGTATAGGATAAGTAGGATTTGGCACCAGAACAACATCACCAGGTGCAATTGTTGCCAGGACTAAATGAGCAATCCCTTCTTTTGCCCCTATCGTTACCACACTCTCTGTTTCTGGATCGAGTTCAACGTCGTAGCGTCTTTTGTACCAATTAGTAATCGCCAGACGCAATTTATATATACCCTTAGAGGCAGAATACCTATGGTTTCTTGGATTTTTAGCTGCCTCTATTAATTTATTGACTATATGTTTTGGGGTGGGCATGTCTGGATTTCCCATTCCCAGATCTATTATGTCCTCTCCCCTTCTTCTTGCCTCCATCTTTAGCTGGTTTACAATCCCAAAGATATATGGTGGAAGCCTCATCATCCTTTGAAACCTTGAAGCCTCGATATGAATCGATTCCATAAAATTTCCCCTAAAAATTTATTTTAATTTTATAAATTCAGGGTTAACATAGTTTTTTTCTCTTTTCAAATCCGTAATAGACTATCACCCAACACTTGCAAGCTCCATTCTCCCCTCCCATCTCTTCTTAAGCAAATCTTTTAATCCCGAATGTATTGGATTCATCAATTCCGGGTCATCCTGAATCAATCTAAATGCCTCCCTCCTTGCCTCTATTAAGATCGGTGTATCACGAACGAGATGGGCCACTCTGAAATCAGGCAATCCTGATTGTCTTATACCAAAAAGATCTCCAGGGCCTCTTAAAGCCAGATCCTCCTCTGCGATTTGAAACCCATCATTTGTCCTTTCCATTGCCTTTAGTCTAATCCTTGCATCCTCAGAAGCTTTATACTGTGCTAAAAGGATGCATTTGGATGGATAACGACCCCTCCCTATCCTTCCTCTCAGCTGGTGAAGCTGGGAAAGGCCAAATCGTTCTGCATGTTCAACGAGCATGATTGATGCATTTGGGATATCAATACCCACCTCAATTACAGTGGTGGCAACCAGTATCTGTATCTTCATATCTTTAAAATCAAGCATTATCGCTTCCTTTTCATCACTTCGCATCCTGCCATGAAGTAGTCCAACCCTAAATCCTGGAAAGACATCTTTCTGAAGGTGTTCTGCCATTTGAGTTGCATTCTTCAGATCCAATTTTTCTGACTCCTCAACAAGAGGATAAACGATAAATGCCTGCCTTCCTTTTCTAACTTCATCTTCAATCATCTGATATACCCTCTGCCTTTGAGATTCGTGGGCAACTATCGTTTTAACAGGCATTCTACCGGGTGGCATCTCATCGATTATGGAAACATCGAGATCTCCATATATGGTCATGGCAAGGGTCCTTGGAATTGGAGTTGCTGTCATAACCAATACATCAGGATTTCTTCCTTTCCTTTTTAATAGGGCCCTCTGGACTACTCCAAACTTATGCTGTTCATCAATAATTGCAAGTCCCAATCGGTTGAACTCAACCTCTTCCTGTATGATTGCATGGGTGCCAACTATGAAGTCTATTTCTCCATTCTCTATCTCTCTGTATAGCTTCTCTCTCTCTTTTCCTTTTATGTTACTTGTCAGAAGCGAAACCCTTATACCTAATGGATCAACAAGACGATGAATATTGATATAGTGCTGTTCTGCTAAAACCTCTGTTGGAGCCATAATAGCCACCTGGTAACCACATTCTACTACATTAAGACCTGCTAAGACCGCTACTATTGTCTTTCCACATCCCACATCACCCTGTATAAGACGATTCATTGGATGCGGTCTTTCAAGATCGGCCTTAATCTCATCAAGAACCCTTTTCTGTGCATTGGTTAATTGAAATGGTAGAGTTTCTAAAAGTCTTTTCTCTAAAATTCCATCCGCTTTAAATGATATCCCTGCTTCGATTAATGTACCTCTCTTTTTTAACGCCATGACAAGTTCAAGAAAGAAGAACTCTTCAAATATAATCCTTCGATGAGCCTCTGATTTCTGATTATTTAGATCCTCTAAGGATTCTCCATCAGGAGGGAAATGTACCCTCTTAAAGGCCTCTGAAAGATTGATCAAGTCTTGACGTTCAATAACATCACGAGGTATAGGACTTTGAATATCCCTTGAATATGTGTCAACAATATTTTTCATTAATCTTCTTAGCGTCCTTTGATTAAGCCCTTCAGTTTCAGAATATATTGGGACAATCCTTTTAAAGTTCAGATAATCCTTATCAATATCACCTTCAACGATTTCGACATCAGGGTGATGGATCTCTTTCTGGTAATTAAACCATCTTACCTCGCCTGAAAAAATTAATCTCCTGCCTTTTTTGAAACGCTCCTTAAGGTATTTTTCATTCCCCTGAAACCATTTTAATACGATTGTTCCAGTCCCATCACCTATAACAGCCTCAAAAATCCTCTTTCTTCTATTTTGATACAAAACAAATCCAGAAAGCAGAATCTCTCCAAAACCTGTTTCCTTTCTACCTACCTTTAACTCTGATATCTTTTTTATATTCCTTCTGTCCTCATAACACCTTGGAAGAAAATATAAGGCGTCTTCAACAGTAAAAATACCTTTCTTCTCAAAGAGTTTGGCAAGCTTTGGACCTACTCCTTTTACATACTGGATAGGCATTTGAAGACGATCTGTTCCAATTTTATACTTTAGATCAACCATATATCCTTTAAATCACAATTTTTCACTATTAAATACTACTTTTATAAATTTCTTCTTACAAGATGGGCAATTCACTTCGTTCTCACCAATCTTCAAATTGATAGATTCATAGGATATTGGTTCATCACAATAAGGGCATCTATTAGGAAATCTCTGTATGATTAATTCATCCAGTGCCCTTGCTTGATCTCCCTTTCTTCGAACCATAAAAATCTCCTAATGAAACTATACAAAAACTAATCTAAAGAATCAAGAAAATGAGTAATAATCCCTAATAGGGGATATCATCAAAACCTGAATTAATTAACATTATGCCTTTTCTCCTTTATTAAAAAGCCCAAAATAAAAGCCAAAAGTGCCATTAATGCAGAAAGATATAATGAAATTTCATAGCCTCCTGTCCTGTCAAATAACCATCCTCCCATATAAGCCCAAAAACCACCTCCAAGATGATGGAAAGTTGTAACAAAACCTGAAATAAAACCAATATGGGAAAAACCATAAAGTTTTCCTAAAAGTGTTGCTGTAATCGGAGCAGTAATCAGGAATGTAAACCCGAAGCTTATACCAAAGATATAAAAGGAGAGGGTATTTTGGAAATTTAATATGATTATGAAGGATATAAATCTAATAAGGAATGTTAACGCAAGCGGGATCTTATTCCCTATAATATCAGAAGCTGGTCCAGCGATTAATACACCAAAAAGGCCGAAAAGTCCATACCAGGCCATTATATTACCTGCTGTAAAAGGAGATATACCTTTATCCGTTGCAAAGGGAATTAAATGTGTTATCATCCAAAAATCTCCACTTCCACATATAAACATGACAATAACAAAAAACCAGAATGATCTTGTATAAATCGCCTCTTTTAAGCTCAAATCAGAGTGATTCTCAATTAAAATTTTTTCATCCCTTTTATTACTAACTGGCTCATATACCTCATTTAATCCATATGGAAGGAGTCCACAATCCTTCGGTTCTTTTTTAATTATAAAAATTATTAGAGGGATGTTTACCACAATCATCAATAATCCAATTATTAGGTATGATATCCTCCAACCATATCTTTGAGTAATGAATGTAAAAATTGGAAGAAGTGCAAACTGCCCCAGACAACCACCAGAGAGTGATAAACTTATTGCAAACCCTCTCCATCTTGCAAACCATTTGCTAATTAAGGATGCAAAAAGAGGCAAAGAAGTTCCTGCAAAACCAATTGCTACAAATATCCCATAATATAGGTAAAACTCCCATATTGATTTAATAAATGTTATAAAACTGAATCCAATGGAAAGAAAAATAGTTGCTATAATCATCACCAATTTAGGACCAAAGCGATCATAAACCCTGCCAACAACTGTAAGCAAAAAAGCATACAATACCATATTTATGAAGAAGGAGAGCGAAATTGGACCACGACTCCATCCAAACTCTTCGATCATGGGTTTAAACATAACTCCAAAAGAGTATCTTGCACCTGAATTAAAGAATAGAATGATAAATGAGGAGATCATCACATACCATCCCCAGTGCAGATGTCTACTTTTTTTACCTGAAATGTATTTCAATTTAATCCCCCTTTTAATTGATATCCATTCATTATCGTCCTGTGAAATGATATAAAAATAAAATTAACGATCCCAAATTGTCATTTCGAGGCGAAGCCGAAGTAATCTCTTCTAAATTGTCATTCCGAGCAAAGCGAGGAATCTATGAGATTGCCACGCACCCTCTGGGTGCTCGCAATGACCACTACCCTTCTAAACCTATTTATATTGACATTTATTTTATAATTTGTAAAACTCAGTTTGAAATTATTAGGGAGATAGGAATAATTTGTCTAATTATAGCCCTTTTACTTATAATTTCTGCAATTATTCCTTTTATACAAAGAAAGAGGGCAGAGGTCATCACTGAGGATTAAGACCAATTTTACTTAACAATAAAAAGTGGCATCATGATTAAGAAAATCTTTGAAGAACCAAGAGAGATAGAGGTAAAAGGTGAATATGACGTAATAGTTGTTGGTGGAGGTCCGGCAGGGATTTCGGCCTCTATCTCATCTGCCCGATCCAAAATGAGAACACTATTAATAGAAAGGTATGGATTCCTCGGCGGTATGGCAACCGCTGGAATGGTAGGTTCATTTTGCGGATTCTTCACAACAGGCAAAAATAAAAAACCTATCGTTGGTGGAATAGCAGAGGAATTTGTCAAAAATCTAAGAGCAAACAACGGGATATCAGAAAAAAGGGTATCCAAGGTTAATCCAATGATAGGGGTATATAGTTTTAATCCCGAGGTATTTAAATATATTTCGGAAAAAATCGTAATTGATTCAGGTGTAGATATTCTATATCATACATTCGTGGTTGATATTATTTGGGATATAAAAGGAAGAAGGCTTTCAGGTTTAATTGCAGAAAATAAATCAGGGAGGATGGGATTTTTAGGGAAAATTATCATAGATTGTACTGGAGATGGAGATATAGCATTTAAAGCAGGAGTCCCATTTGAATTGGGAAGTCAGGCATTGACTACTATATTTAGATTATCCAATGTTGATCAAAATATTTTAAAGGAAATTAATCTAAAAGATGTTGAAAAGAAGCTTAAAGAAGCAAAAGATACGGGCAAGTATAAATTTGATAGGGTTGATGGAATTATAAATCCTTCTCTACCCTCAGGGATTACAAGTGTCAATATAACAAACATAGCCAGGGTTGATGCAACAGACGCCTGGGGCTTAACAAAGGCTGAGATAGAAGGAAGAAACCAGATCTTTGAATATTTGAAGGCCTTTCGAGATCTTCTGCCTGGATTTGAAAATGCTGAGCTCTCTTCAATAGCTCCGCAAGTAGGTATAAGAGAAACAAGAAGGATTATGGGTGAATATCTCCTCAGAGAGGAGGAAGTCCTGAAAGGGAAAAAACCTAATGACCTTATTGCCCTTGGAGGCTGGCCTGTTGAGATCCATGACCCAGAAACAAGAAGTGTATACTGGAAATTTTTAGAAAAAGAAGATGACTATTATGGAATCCCTGCTAATTGTTTAATTCCAAAATTTATTGATAACCTCCTCGTAGCTGGAAGATGTATCTCTACTACCCATGTGGCACAGGCATCAACCAGGGTTATTGGACAAGCCTTTGCCCTTGGAGAAGCGGCAGGTGTAATCGCCTCGGAATCTATTATTTCAAAAACTAATCTCCGTGATATAAAGATTGATAAAATAAAGAAAGAATTGGTCTCCCGAGGCGCTATCCTTGAGGCCTAAGTCTTTATCTTCTCCACTGATCCTGTGTCTTTAAAAACGTATCATCAAGCCACTTAGTCGTTGGCCAGGCCTCTTTAACATCGCCCCCCTGAATCGCTATTTCCCAGAAGACATCCATTCCTTTTTTGGGCAATCTTCCATCAGCATACCATTCGTCTTTTATATCATCTATTGTCTTTCTACAGTGGTCCAATTTGAATTTCAACTGTTTATTTGCAATCTTAGCTGCTTCTTCTGGTTTTGCTTTAATCCATTCAATCGCCTTACCTGTGGCTCGAAGAAATGCCTTTATTGTATTAGGATTCTTTGCAATGAATTCCTCTTTTGCATAAACTACATGCGTGGGCCAATCTGGAGCTATGTGCTCTTTTTGGCTCATGAGCTTTATAAATCCTTTCTCCCGAGCCATATGTGTACTTGGTGGACTGAGGATAGTTGCCTCAAGCTGACCAGCCTCCATTGCTGCAAGACTTTGTGGTGAACCACCGAGTTGTAATATAGTTACATCCTTTTCAGGATCAAGTCCTGCCTTTCTTAGAACATAACGGGTAAGGAAATCTGTTAATGCCCCATATTTTGTTACCGCATAACGTCCACCTTTTGTTTCTGCAATTGATTTAAATTTGGGAAGGGCATACCACTCAAAATATGGCATATTATATCCAGCCCAGAATGCCTTAAATCTTTGTCCTGAATTGATTGCAATCACCAATCCTGTTAATGAGGCAATATTTATGTCTACCGTACCCGAAGAAAGGGCCTGAAGGACATCTGCATCCCCCCTAAATGCATATATCTTAATCTCTGTAAACCCCTCTTCTTTAAAAAATCCCACCTGGTCTGCAACCCAGGCAGGTAAAAATGAGATTGCAGGAACAGGTAAACCAATGTTTAGTTTGGTCTGCTCAGGTTTTATGCTTATTGAATTTGCAAGATCTACTTTTAAACAAAATATCAAGCTAAGAAGTGTTAAAAGAAAGGATATTGTATAATAATTTAATTTCGGCCTATGTGTCATAATCACACCTCCTTTGAATCTGAATTTACTCTCTTTATACTCCTAAGTCTTTCTGTCTCTTGCCAGTATATCTCCAGTGTAACTGGGTCAATTGCCACTGCATACTCTTCAAGTGCTGAATTTAGAGAAACAAATCCTTCAACCACATCCCATCGGACCCTCTCAGGATCTCTCTCCATGGGGTCTCCCCATCCTCCACCTCCAGCAGTAATGATATAAGCCTCTGAATTCGCAGGAACCCATTGTCTTATCACATTTACCCTTTTTGGTTCCTTCTCATCAGGAAGTCGAAGCAGATTACAAGACGGTGCGCCTGGCTTTCCATTCCATAAACCCCAAGGTGGATAATCTTCTCTTCCTGTATCTGAAAGTGTCCAACGACCTTCGACAAGGTTTCTTACTTTTGTCACTACACCAAGCCCTCCTCTAAATTTGCCTGGACCTCCAGAATCCTGGCGAAGTTCACGGCTTTCAACAATGATAGGCCATTTTAATTCCATCTTTTCAATCGGTGCATTCCGAACATCTCCCTGGCATACTGAAACAGAGGCCGATTCTCCATCCTCCCATGGCCTTCCTCCCCAGCCCCCTCCCTCTATACTCTGTGTTACAAATCTTTCACCTGTCTTTGGATTCTCTCCGAAAAAGATCACTGTTCCTCCTAATACTCCAAGATGACCAGCAGGAATCTTATCTGGCATTACTGGAGCAAGGGCCTTAAAAATAGTATCAACAACCGTTGGAATGGTCCTTCCCCAGCTTGCCATCGGCGAAGGATATCTTGCCATCATATAATTTCCTTCTTGAATGACTACATTTAATGCCCTGAAAGAGCCTTCATTAACAGGATCAAATGGCATAGTAATACATTTATATGCAACTCTGGCCCCTGCAAGGGTTCTGGCATTAATAGGTGTCTTCCTCTGAGAAGAACACCCGGTAAGATCTATTGTCATATCAGTTCCATTTATAATCACTTTAACATTGATCCTTAAAGGCTCATTTTGATCAAGGGGGCCCGTTCCAAAAAGAGATTCTGCTTCATAGGTCCCGTCTGGAATTTCATTCACTATCGAACGACAACGGTATTCTGTCTGTTCAAAAATCTTATTTACTGCTTCTTTTACAACCTCAGGACCATATCTTTTTAAAAGCTCTTCGAGTCTACGCTCAGCAAGTCTGCAAGCAGCAATCTGTGAGTTTAAATCACCAATGGACGATTCGGGATATCGAATATTATCCTTTATCAATCGCCATACCTTCTCATCAAGATTTCCTTCTTCATATAATTTTATTTGATCTATCTGAAGGCCCTCCATCCACGGGTCTATTGCATTTGCAGCGCTGAAACCTGTACTAACACCTCCAACGTCCACCCAGTGAGCCCTTACTATGGGGAAACAGATTAACTCCCCTTTAAAAAAGAAAGGTGTATAAATGACAACATTATTCAGATGTTGTCCTGCAACCCTTTGATGATTTGTTATTATAACATCTCCTGGTTTAAAACCATCCTTTCCATATCTATTTACTCCATCTTTGATCACTGTACCAAGGTCAGCAACAAAATGTGAAACACCACCAATGTTCTGTGACATCAGATTTCCATCTACGTCAATAAGACCGCAACAGTAATCACGGACCTCATAAATCATCATATTAAATGAGGTCCTCTGAAGTACATATGACATTTCATTTGTAATTGCTGGAAGTGCATTTCTAATAACCTCTAATGTTACAACATCTAAACCACTTCTCTCTCCCATTGAGCACCTCTATCCTAAAGGTATAAAAAATTTATCTTCAAAATCATCGATTCAAATAAGGACAATTTTCAGTTTGAATCTTTTTTTATTATATGTTAATTGAAGATCTATAATTTGTCTATATGGAAAACTTAAAAATGAAAAAGATAATCGATGGTCTCTATTTCATAGCTGGTCGTGATGAGATGATACCCGATTCCCATACCTATATCATAGGAGATCCCTCTTCTAAGGATCTCACAATGATCGATCCTGGTCTTTATGGAAAAGGAGAGTATAAGATTAATTCGATAAAGAAGATAGGGATTGAGTTATCAGATATTAAAAGGATTATTATGACTCATACACATTTTGACCATATCAGTGCCATATTAGAAGTTCAAGAAATAATCCCATGGGCTGAACTCTGGATTCATAGAAGTGAAGCTGAACTAATAGAGGAGGGTGATGAGAGGGCAGTCTATGGAATGGAGATGTTTCAACAGATCTGCCAGATGGAGTATAAGATTAAACCTAAATCTTTTAAAATGACAATAGACAGAAAACTTGAAGGCGGTGAAATCTTAAATATTGGCAATATGCAATGGCATGTAATACATATCCCTGGACATTCATTAGGAAGCATCGGGCTTTATCACTCTTCTGAGAAGATCCTTATTCCAGGAGATGTAATCTATTCTGATTATGCAATTGGTAGATTTGATCTATTTGGGGCAGATGGAAAAACGCTTAAAGAATCTTTAAAAAAACTTTCCGCATTAGATATTAAAATCCTTCTCCCAGGGCATAATCAAATTATCACAAACCTTGAACAAAATTATGTCTCAAAAACCTTGAGACAATGGGAATCTTATCTTGTATAAAAGCCCATTGAGGAGGGGATTACTCTAAAATTTGTTATTCCGCCAGTAATGATATAGGTATAACTGTGCATATCCTGCATAAGGACCAAAATGATCTGACACAAAGGATTCGATTTCTCTATAACTTACATTTTTCCCGTTAAAATATGTCTTTTGCATCCCCTTTTTAATCCATGTATCAACAGGGAATGCCTCAGTAAAATCGAGAGAATAAAGAAGGGTGCAATCAGCTATCTTCTTACCCACTCCTGAAATCCTGATCAATTCGTTTTTAGCCTCTTTGTAACTTAAATTTTTGAGTTTTTGTAGCATCTCACGATCAACATGCCTGCAGGCCAATTTTAAGAACTCCTTTCTAAAACCTAAACCAACGAGATCCAATTTTGAAAGGTCATCTATCATGTCTGGCTCTGGAAATCCATAACCTATTATATTTTTATAAGTAATCATCTCCCCGTATGTCTTACAAATCGATTCTATAATTGATCTAATATGAGAGACCCTTTTTGCCGATGAACAAAGGAATGAGATTAGACATTCCCATGGATCCTGACGTATCAGTCTAAGCCCTCTGTATTTCAAAATGGCCTGATGGATTATTGGATCTTTATCTATCTCTCTATAGATGAATTCCAAATCATCATCAAGTCTTAAAAAGTTAATCAAAAATAAGTCGTCAACGCCTTCATAATAAAGGTTATCGAACTTTTGCTTAACAGAAAAAATCTTATCCCTGCTCTGGATAATATAAGTATCTTTAACCTTTGTAAATCTGAAAAATTGACCACACTCAATAGTGTCTTTGAGAGAGAAAAGATTAACCTTAAGTTTCTCCATTCATTCTTTCTTTATCCCTTTTGGTCTTATAATGGCAAGACAATAGGCATCCAAATTAATATATTTCTCTATAACATGATTTATATCTTCCTTTGTCACCTTCTGTATCTCAGAGGGATATCTCTGATAATGATCAAACCCTAAACTATAAAGCTCGTCAAGACTTAGGGTATTTGCCCAGGACCCATTTGTTTGAAGGCCTATCTCAAAATTCCCAATTAAATAACGCTTGGCCCTTTCTATCTCCTCATCAGTTAATCCCTCATCCTTAATCTTTCTTAATTCTCTCAGGGTACTCTCAATTGCTCGTTCTAACTTAGCTGGATATGTACCCATGTAGACCCCTATATACCCTTGATCAAGATTGGCATGTGCAATAAAACTAAGTGCGTATGCGAGGCTCTCTCTATCCCTCAGTTCATAAAATAGCCTTCCACCCTGTCCTGAAAGTGAGGCATCAAGGACTTCAATAGCATAACGTTCGCGATCTTTTAGCCTCGGACCTAAAAAACCAAGTACAAAATGTGATTGTTCCTTCTCTTTAAAATCCTCTACCTTCTTTATCTTCTTCGATGGTAACTCAATAGGAAGCTCAGGGGGCATAAAACCCTTCCGTTCAATTTTACCAAACTCCTTTTTAATTGCGTCAAGTACCTCTTTCTTATCAACATCACCAACTACTGTCAAAACCATATTCTCAGTGACAGCATATCTTTTATAACAATCCATTAAATCCCTTTCATTAAGCCTCTCGATAGAATCTATCGTTCCCAAGGGATCCATTCTATAAGGATGTCTTTCATAAAGGGCCTTTTGAAATAGTCTAAAAACAGACCTATCAAGGTCGTCTTCTTGTTGACGGATGGCAGCTATGGTTAACCTTTTTCTCTTCTCCAATTCATCCTTTTCAAAGGCAGGTTCTTTTAAAATTTCTGCAAATAAAGAGAGTGCATCCTCAAAATGTTTGCTTAAAAATGTAAATGTCAGTCCAAAACTATTATAGCCAGAAAACCCACTTAGTGAGCCCGCCATTCGTTCTACCTTCTTTGAAATATCGAGACTTTTCTGCCTTTTTGTTCCTTTTGTTAACATTGTTGCCATCAATCTAAAAATCCCATTGTTAGCTTCATTTTCGAATCTCACACCGCCTAAAAATGATGCCTGAATCGTTACAACTGGAACAGATTTATTCTCTTTTATTATTACACGAATACCATTGTCAAGAACTGTTCTTAGAATTTTTTCTTCTTCTTTTTTAGAACTTAGAACCTTTTCGAGGTTATATCTTTCTACGAGCTCTTTAAATGATTTATCTTTGAATAAATCCCCTTTCTCCTGTGGAGAAAGGATACTTACGACAATGCGAGAGGGTTTAAAATATTTCTCTAAGGCCTTCTTAATATCATTGCTCTCTAAAAGGCCTACCTTCTTTATGTACTCCTTTTCAAAATTTATATCTCCAGATATCAGTTCATAATAACCCAGTTTCCTTGCCTGTCCCTGGACGGTTTGACGGTCGTATATATGATCACTTTCTATATTTACCTTAACCCTATAAAGTTCATCAGAAGTTATACCTTCTGTGTGTATCTTTACTATCTCATCTAAAATGGCTCCTATGGCCTTTTCTGTATTCTCTGCTGAGAGTGTTGCCTCAATGAAAAAAGCACCTGAATCCTTTGGGGTAAAAGAAGATGATGATATTGAGTTTACTAACCCTTTTTCAAGCTTAACCCTCTGAACTAAACGTGAAGATTCCCCTCCACCAAGGATGCTTGAAAGTGCATCAAGAGCAGGTGTATCCTCATGGGTTGCATTTGGTATGGGAAATGCAATTTGTAAATATGTCTCCTTAAATTGACCATAAGAGATTACCTCCTGATAACTCTTTTTTTCAGGTTCCTTCATCCTTTGACCAATATCATTATGAGAAGGCTTAAAACCCTTGAATGCCTCTCTTACCCTCTTTTCCATCTTATCGATATCGAAATCGCCAACAGAGATAAATGCCATCCTATTTGGAACATACCATTTTTTAAAAAACGAGATCATCCTTTCTCTTGTAATCGACTTGATAGTTTTCTCATATCCAATAATAGGTCTTCTATATGGATGTTTCTCAAATAAGACTGCCATGGTCTGCCGAAAAATTCTTCTCGAAGGGTCATCCTCTCCCATACGAATCTCCTCAAGAATAACCTCCCTCTCCTTTTCTAACTCATCTTTGTCAAAGACCGAGTTTTGAATTGCATCTGCTAATATATCAAGCGCTTTGTAGGCATATCGGCTTGCGATTGTTATGTAGAACACTGTTTGATCATATGATGTATAAGCATTGATATAACCACCTAAGGATTCTATCTCTTTTGCCATTTCGCGAACCTTCCTCTTTTCAGTTCCTTTAAAAATCATATGTTCAATAAAGTGACACATCCCTGCCTCTTCATCATCTTCATCAGCGCTTCCAACCTTGACCCAGATCTGGAGTGAGACGACTGGATTGTTCCTATTTTCCTCAAGGATAACCTTGAGGCCATTTTCCATTGTGAACTGACGGACACCCTCTTTCGAAACCGAAAAGGATGCTATGAGGAGTATAAATATCAAGGTAGTAAAAAATACCTTATAAAAACGATTCCTTTTCATAAACCGTTCTCCATTTTTTTAAAATTATAATATTATCATTTTTAAAAACAAAGTGGCAGGTCAACTTAAAATACCTGCCACTTCAATTTTTAGGAAATTATCTTTAGATTATTTAATCTCTTCTCTTCCTAAAATAAAGGCCTTCTTATTAAGTTCATGAACCTTGGGTGGAAGATAATTAAGTATTGTATTTATCCATATCTCTTCTTTTACATCGAACAGCCTTGAAATTGCACCTAATAGCACTACGTTTGCTGCACGTTGATCACCGAGTTTTGTAGCAATCTCAGTTCCTTTAATCAGATAAAATTCTTTAAATTTAGACTTTATTATTTCTGGTATACCATTTGGATAATCCATTTCACCTAAATTTACAGCAGGAGGATTTATCTTATGATCATTCATCACAATCTTGCCGTTCGGTTTAAGATGATTAATCCATCTAAGACCTTCAAGCTGTTCAAAAGCGAAGAGGATATCAACATCACCTTCTTTAATAAGCGGAGAGTAAACCTTCTTTCCAAATCTGAAATGAGATGTTACGATTCCTCCTCTCATTGCCATACCATGAACTTCACTCTTCTTCACATCATAACCAGCCTCCATAAATACTTCTGACATAATATCACTTGCCAGAATTACACCTTGACCTCCAACACCTACAACAAGCACATTTGTTGTTTCATCTTTCATAACCAATTTTCTCCTATCTATTTATAATACTGTTTCAAAACCAAAGATTGGTCTTTCTTCATCACTCTGTATCGCTCCGAATTTACAAACCTGATAACATAGATGGCATCCTGGACATAGCGTTGGTTCAATAAATGCAATCCCCTTTCTTTTCTTTCCATCCGCTGTAAATGCCATTTCCCCTTCAACTGTTTTGTATGATATGGCAGGACAGCCTGTGTTAACACAACTTTTACACCCTATGCATTTTGTCTGATCAACCCTTAGGGGCTTATTAATTTTCTTAAAAGCCCTCCTTAGAAGCATGCAGGGTCCTTCACTTATTATTAAAGAAGGTGAGTCCTTATCGAGCTCCTCTCTTATCACATTTTCAGTCTCCTCGAGATTCCATGGATTTACTTTCCTTGGATTCTCGATACCGAGGGCATGTCCAAGCTCAATAAAATCGATTCGGTGTGTCTCTTCCCCTCTTATTGTATATCCGGTTCCAGGATGTTCCTGTGACCCTGTCATTCCTGTTGTCCTATTATCCATTATGATCACAGTTATATTACCCTTATTATACACAACATCCATCAGTGGGTGGACACCTGCATGAAAGAATGTTGAATCTCCTATAACAGCAACGACTTTCCCCTTTCCTGCCTCCCCTAAGGCCTTTGCCATTCCATGGGCACTCCCTATACTCGAACCCATACAAACATTGCTATTTATTACATTTAGAGGTGGATAGGCGCCCAGTGTGTAACATCCAATATCACCTGCTGTAAAGACTTTAAATTTTCTTAACGCCACAAAGATTCCCCGATGAGGACAACCTGGACATAGATTGGGTGGCCTCGGTGGAAGGCTTTCTTCAATCACTGGCTTTCGAGGTTTGAATCTTTTCCCGAGGATACCCTTTTCTATGAGAAGTGGATTCAGTTCTCCACATATTGGAAATAGATCCTTTCCCCCTTTTGGCTTAAAACCCATTGCCCTTATATTTTCTTCAAGAAATGGATCAAGCTCCTCAACAATATAAACCTTTTTAACTTTTTTAAAAAACTGTGAGATAAGATTCTTTGGAAGGGGCCAGACCAGACCCAGTTTAAGATAAGAAAATTCAGGAAATACCTCTTTCGAATATTGATAAGAAATTCCTGAGGTGATGATTCCAATTGATGTATCATTAATTTCCATCCTGTTTTCAGGAAATTCTTCAGCAAACTCCTTTAATCTTATAAATCTTTCCTCAATAAATCTATGTCTTATCCTGGCATAGGAAGGTAACATCGTATATTTAGGAGTATCCTTTATAATCTCTATCGGTTTTGGTGGAACAACTGGTTCCTCTAATTTTACAATCCCTTTTGCATGTGAAATCCTTGTCACACTCCTTAACATCACAGGTGTATCAAATCTCTCACTTATATCAAAGGCAAGTTTCATAAAATCCTTTGCCTCTTGGCTATCGCTCGGTTCGAGCATCGGTACCTTTGCAAATTTTGCATAATTCCTATTATCCTGTTCGTTCTGAGAACTATATAGTTCAGGATCATCACATGTAACAAGCACCAATCCTCCATTCACACCCACATAAGATAGTGTCATAAAAGGGTCTGCAGCAACATTTACACCAACATGTTTCATTGATGCCATCGCCCTTGCCCCAACGAGAGATGCCCCTGATGCTACTTCGAGTGCAACCTTCTCATTTGGACTCCATTCTGCATAGATATCTTTGTATTCCTTTGCAATTGTTTCAAGTATCTCAGTGCTTGGTGTGCCTGGATAAGCTGTAGCAACCTTTACTCCAGCCTCATAAGCTCCTCTTGCAATAGCCTCGTTTCCGCTAAGTATCCTTTTCATATCTTTCCCTTCTGATAAAATTTTTAAAAAGAATAAATTAGATTTTAAATTTTTTCAACTATTTTCCCTAACTTATAAGATTTCCAAAACTTAAACTCAAGGTGCCTTAAAAATAAAGAACTATTTCTCCAGATTAGATATCTTTTTAATTATAATATCAGACTGAAAGGATTTTGGCGCAAGAGTAAGAAATTTTTTATAATCTTCTACTGCCTCCTTATTTCTTCCAAGTCTTTCCTTACAACGACCTAAATGTAGATAGGCATTTGTAACTTCAAAACCTTCTCCTATCTCGGTTATTTTATTGAATACCTCTATCGCATTATTATAGTCTCCTTTCCCTTCATAAGCATATCCTAAGCCCTCAAGCGCAAATACCCTGTAAATCTTCTCTTTAATCCCCTTTTTTAGAAACTCATTATAGGAGTTAATAGCTTCTTTATATTCACCTAATCTAAGGTGTATATTTCCTTTATAAAGTAGAGAAATCTTACCCGAAGATGTCTTTGGAAATTGGGATATAACTTTATCAAACTTTTCTATTGTATTTTTATATTCCTTTAATGATGATTCATTACTCGTAGAACCTGCAATCCGATAAGACTCGATAGCCTGATCAAAGACTTTCTGGGCTTGAATCTCTTTTCTCTCTTCCAATTTAAAATAGATAATCGTAGAAACAATAATTAATAATATTATTATTGAAAAAATTGTGATTTTCTTATAATGATCCTTTAAAAAAAGTATTGATTTTTGTGTAAAAGTTATAAACTCATCCGGTTCTTTTAGCTTTTTCTTTGGAATCTTCCTTTTTCCATTCATATTAGATAAACTCCTTTCCTTTTATTTAGGACTCTTTCTTTTCAATTTTGGTTAGACCCCTTAAAACCCTTTTCTCACCTAGGCGGATTGTCAATTTTATCTGATCAAAGTATTCAATTAATGGAATGGTATATTTCCTCGAGGCCTGGGTCATGTCCTTGAACTGAGGGGTTGTAATCTCACCATGTTCTTTTAGATAAGATAAAAGCCTCTCTTTTATGCCTTCAAATGGAACTTGATGGAAATATATCCCCTCTCGAACCTTAATAAAAACTCCTTTACGAAGTAGATATTCGAAAATCGATTTAATCTCATCTTCTTTTTCACCCCACTGCTCTGATAATTCCTTTGGAGATGGCGGCTGCAAGCCCGCCTTTAAGACTGCTTCTTCAACCCTTCCTATCAATCCCTTCTCGTCGACATCTGATATTTGATGTTGGGGAAGCATTAATCTATCCTTATCCATAATAATTTGTTCTGAACGTATAAGATCTTGAAGAAGGCTTTGATAAAGTTTAATATCGATATCGTCTGGGAGCTTAGTTCTAAGTTCCTCTTTTGATAATCCAGACTTCATTGGAAACTTTCTATGAAATTCTTTAAGCTGATCTATTATTGACTCTTTGAGCTTCTGGTATTCTGACCTCTCAATCACCTTTATCTTTTCTGAATCTATCCAAAGGATTTCACCGCTTTTAACCTTTTTCTCTAATACTTCGCTTATCCTTTCCGAAGGGATTGCAATATTATATAGAAGTTCTTCAAGCCCTATCCCCTTTCCACCAGAACGAATAACATGTTGT
>JBBIOI010000071.1:0-17593 GCA_037443425.1 Deltaproteobacteria bacterium | reverse complement strand
TGTATTTACGTGTTAAATTAAGCTGATTTTTCAATTCTGGGAGTTCAGATATATTTGACTTTTGAAAAATAAAAAGTTACACAGTATAAGAAATTTTTAAGGGGGGAAAGAAATGAAAAAGAATGTATTGATCTGTTTTATTGGAGCAACTATCTTAGCATGTTTAGCCTTAAATGTTTTTGCCCAGTCTTATCCAAACGCACCAATCCAGATAGTTGTTCCAATGGCTCCTGGAGATACTGTGGATATCTCAGCTCGAGCCATAGCAAACGAGATGTCAAAAATCTTAAATAATCCTGTCATTGTGGTAAATAAACCAGGTGGCGGAGCCACTATTGGAGCAGATTTTGTTGCTAAAGGAAAGAAGGATGGATATACGCTGCTTTTTGCTAATTCAAATATCTATTTCGCCCATGCCATGAACCCTGAGAATGTTCCCTATGATCCACTTAAAGACCTTGAACCGCTTTGTCACGCTATTTCTACACCTCTTACTATGACAGTAAGAGGGGATGCCCCATGGAAAACATTTTTAGAATTGATTGATTACATGAAGAAGAATCCAGGAAAGATCAGGGCAAGTTCTTCTGGCATTGGTTCAGTAGGTCATTGTAACTTTCAGATCGTCGAAATCGAGACAGGTGTAACCATCAATATGATTCCTTATAAAGGGGCTTCTCCTGCTATGACAGCCCTTTTGGGAGGTCATGTGGAATTATCAACACTCTCGCTAAGTCTGATTTACCCTCATTTTATGGCTGGTAAACTTAGACCAATTTTAATCTCCCAAAAAGTTAAAAAACATCCAGAGATCCCTACACTAAAAGAGCTTGGATACAAGAATAATATTTTCCCAGTACGATTTGGTTTTTACGGTCCTTCAGGGCTTCCAGAATCGGTTAAAAAGGTTCTCATCGGACCAATGAAAAAGGCTATCGAAACACCCGAAGTGGTAAATGCCATAGAAAAGATTGGGGCAATGGAAGACTATATGCCAGGCGACGAGTTTAGAAAGGTAATCATGGAAGAATATGCCCTTGTAAAGAGAATTTTAAGCGCTACTACAAAAAAGGATTAAAATATTAACATCTAAATAGGGGAAGTTGACCAATAGAGTGTTTATATAATAAGGCCTTTACCTTTCCTGATCCACAGAGATTGGCATTAAGATCAGGATTTTTACATTGGCATATCGCAATATTGATCTTAAATTCGTTAGCAATCTCTTTTATCCTTTGATAGCCTTTCTCTCTAATAGGACGAGGAATGAGTTTAGTCTTTGTTGAAGAACCTACAGCCTTCCACTGCTGAGTCCTGAAACAAAGTTCTAATAATCTTTGGTGAAGTGGAGATAGCTCTCTCATAAGTTGTCCTTCAATTGAGGGACGAAGATGGAGGTAGCTAAGGGTTACATTTTGTATGTCCCTTTTAGTTAGTTCTTTGAATAAAATTTTTATCTCAGATTCAGTATCCGTCACAAAGGGTATAATCGGATCAATCCTTATTTCAGGAATTATTCCAATTTTTTTAAGCTTATCAATGTTTTTTAATCTATCTTCAGGACGTGGTGTTCCTGGTTCATATCTTCTCCAGTAAGACTCTGAAAGAGAAACTATGCCGATCTGAACAAAGAGTTTGTTTGAAAATCTTGAAAATAGATTTATAAAACGATCTGGAATGATTCCTTTGGTTAAAAAAGAGATAGAAATATCATGATCAAAGAGTATCTCCATTGTCTTGTATGTAATTTGAAGGATATCTGGATGTGACTGAAAACAATCTGATGAAGTATTAAGGATTACCCATTCTGGTATCTTTTTTGCATTAAAAAGCTCAAGCCTTAATAGATCAGGGATATTTTTATAAAGATATATCTCTCCGGTCTTAGGTGCTTGAGAATAACCACGGGCATAGCAATAGGCACAGCGAAAGAGACAACCATTTGTAATATTTATGGTTGGAATCCCTTCAAGACATCCAAATCGAGCAGGGGTAAGAAGCCTTCCTTTTCTAAATACCTCAATAATATTATGATTTTGCATAAAATTATTATATCACAAATAGAATAATTGTTCATGGTCCACCAGTATGAAGAAGTTTTTGAACAGACAGTTTTAAGATATGCCGAAAAATAGACATTTTCTAACAAATTGAAATTTAAGGAAAAATTTAATACCTGAATCTTATCATTAATAACAATGCCAAAAAACAAACATTTATCAAATCAAATTTTAGTTTTTTACTGCCTTATTAAATGATGTCTTAACAGTTCATAACATCTTAAAATCTAAAAGAAATTTTTAATACCTCTTTACAAATTAAAATTTTGGTATTAAAATTGCATTTTTATTTTAAGGAGGTCCGCGAAATGAAATGTAACAAATGTGGCGGGATAATGGTCTATGAAAAATTCTATGGCAACTGTGAAGAATTTTTTGGCTGGAGATGTATCTTCTGCGGTGATATTATTGACCAGGTAATCTTAAAGAATCGCCTTGAAAAAAGCCGTTAACATTCCTTGGGTAGAGGATTGTTAATGCAAAAAGGCAAGGCCAATATCCAGGATTTTAGATCTTCTCGGAAAATTTTTTATAAAGGATTTCAGATTAAACTTGAAATCCTTGATGGGGAAATACATATCAAAATTCTAAATTTAGGCCCACCTTTACAATATCGATCGAACATCTCTTACCTTTAGAAAAGACACTCCCCATAACTAAACAGGTTTTGGATTACGTCCCTCTGTTTTATCAGTCATTGTGAACACCCAAAGGATGCCTGCAAACCCGATGAAATAATTGCGAGTCCGAAGGGTGTGGCAATCTCACAGGCTTCTTGCTTTGCTTGGAATCACTCTTTGGGAGAGATTCCTTAGGATCTGCCTCGCAATGACAATTTTGAATCGCTCAATTTAGAAAGAAATCATCACGAGAGAGGGGATTTACGGTTAAGTTTATTTTAATGACGAAATTATAAAGAAGTGTTATATTAGAAGTATTGCATTAAAAGGAGTTTTAAAGATATGGTTAAATGGGAGTATAAGATTTCGGTCCATGAGTTTCCTGAAAAACAAAATACTGATGAAGATATTATAGAGTGTGATCAAACGGGTAACTGTTTTGTTCATGATACACCTAAGGTAGGATTAGATTGGTTAGAAAATATTTTTATGGAATATGGGGAGCAGGGTTGGGAATTGACCCAATGCGGCTATCATAATCGATCAGTATTATGTATATGGAAGAGAAAAAAGACCGAGGAGAAGGATTAGAAAGATTTATTCTCTCTGAGATTGATAAGAAAGGGCCCATAACATTTTGCCAATTTATGGAATGGTGTCTTTATCATCCAATATACGGTTATTATCATTCAGATAAAACCAGAATAGGCAAAGATGGAGATTTTTATACAGGCCCATGCGTTCACCCACTATTTGGTGGTTTGATTGCTAAACAACTCTCTCAAATGGCAGAGATAGTGTCCGAAGATACATTTGAGGTTGTAGAATTAGGTTGTGGAAGTGGATTACTTGCCTTAGATATCTTGGATTGGTCTCTAAAAAAAAGGCCTCAATTTTACAACATAATTAGATATTATCTCATCGAAACAAATCCTAAATTTTTAGATGCGAATAAAGATAGATTGCTAAGATATGAAAAGGAGGGTAAGGTTTTCTTTTTAAATCAGAAAGATTTGGATGATGGTAATTTCCAGATCAATGGATCTTTCTTATCAAATGAACTTATCGATTCTTTACCAGTTCACAGGATTGTTAACAATAGGGATGGTCTCAAAGAGATCTATATTAATCAAAAAGATGGCAGATTATTTGAAGAATTGGGTAATGTATCTGATCAAAAAATTTATGAATATAAAGATTCCTTAGATATAGATCTTCAGGAAGGACAGCTCATAGAAGTGAATTTAAAAGCCCTAAAATTGGTTGAATCTATCTCGAGATGCCTGAAAAAAGGGTTTGTTATAACAATCGACTATGGTTACGTTGCTCAAGAGCTTCGCGATTTAAGCAGGGCGTCAGGAACCTTAATCTGTTATTACAGGCATCAGTTTTCGAAAAATTTTTTTGAGAGAATTGGCTATCAAGATATGACAACACACGTTAATTTTAGTTCTCTTATAAAAAGAGGCCAAGAGGTAGGTCTACATTTTACAGGTCTTGTTCCTCAATATAGATTTCTTGTCGCACTTGGCTTAATTCAAGAATTGGAATTGCTTCAAAAATCTCTCTCTTCTATTGAGGCTATCGAGTTGAGGCTTAAGTTGAAACATCTTATTGAACCCGAAATAGGGATGGGCGAGATTTTCAAGGTATTAATCCAACATAAAGGTGTTGAAAAACCAATCTTAGATGGATTAAGGAATTTCGAGTGACTTTAATTAAGGAGGAGGTTTTGAAGGTTTTGGGAATTTTTGGTAGTCCAAGAAAAGGTGGAAACACAGATATCCTTCTTGAGGAGTTTCTTAAAGGAGCAGAAAAAGAGGGGGCTGAGATTGAAAGACTTCACCTGATTAATTATAGCATTACTCCTTGCAAAGAATGCCATGGATGCGATAACACGGGTGTTTGTGTTATAAAAGATGATATGCAAAAGATCTATCCCAAGATCCTCGAAGCTGATATTATAGTATTTGCCTCTCCAGTTTTCTTCTATGGTGTTTCAGGATGGGCAAAGGCCTTTGTGGATCGTTTTCAGGCATTTTGGGCAAAAAAGTATCTGCTTAAAGATCCCTCACTCAGTAAGAGTGGAAAGAAAAGAAAAGGATTCTTAATCTCTGTTGGAGCAACAAAAGGGGAAAGAGTCTTTGAGGGTGTCATTTTAACAACAAAATATTTTTTTGATGTAATAAATGCAGAATACAAAGGGGAGCTGGTCTTTCGTAGCGTGGAACAAAAGGGTGATATCCTGAAATATCAGGATGCCCTTCGTCAGGCATTTGAAGCCGGAAGAAGATTAACATTAGACTGCTAAAAAAAGAACAGTTGTTCCTTTAATGATAGGAGGTGAAAAAAATGACGCAATGGCAATGTTCAAATTGTGGTTATACATTTGGAGCAGAATCTCCTCCTGAGAGATGCCCTTCATGCAATCAAGTCTGCACTTTTAAAGATGTGACATGTTATATTCCTGAGTGTGGTGGGCCTCAAAATATAGATCAGAGGCTCGCAGGAAAGAAAGACAATAATTAAAATTATATTAGGGGAGCTTTTTATGGATAAGAAAGAAACATTGGTATGTAATCATTGTGGAGCCGAAGCAGATATGACCCTTGAGGGATTTGAAAGTATCGAAGAAGTTATAAAAAGGGAAAAGAAACTTACATGCAAAAAATGTAGAAGTGAAATACCATGGACAGAAAGGGAAGATCTGAAAGCGGTTAAAATAGCTATGGAAGCTGAAAAGGAAGCATTTCAAACCTATTCAAGGCTTGAGAAAAAGACGAGAAATCCAAAAGGAAAGGATATGTTCCATCAACTTTCGGAGTTTGAAATGAACCATTATCAGAAATTAAAGGAGCTTTTTGAGTCGCTGGAGAAAAAGGGGGAGTGGATACTCTATGAAGGGACAACTTTTAAAAAGAGAAATATTCCAATTAAAATAGAAGTACCGAAAGCTCAAGATCAGCTTTCTGATCTTGACGCAATAAAGATAGCTATAAAAGAAGAGAAGAAGGCAAGGGCCTTTTACAGTTCTTTAGCAGAAATAACAAAAGACGTGCGAGGTAAAAACATGTATAAAAGACTTTCCGAAGAAGAGGCCCTTCATGAGAAGATTTTAAATGACCAGTATTACAGCCTTCACAATACAGGGATCTGGAGCTGGGGGGATTAAATAATTGTTTCTCTAATCTCCTCCACACCCATTCATTCCTGTGGAATAGAATTAGGTTGTTGGAAGAGATGATCTAAGTATATCACCTTTTAAAATTATTCACACTTGTTTTTTTCCTATATTTTTTATTATGTTTAATTTTTAAAAATAAGATTAGAGAGGTGGATTTTTATGACTAAAATGACAGGCAGAGAGGCATTAATTCAGATCTTGAGGCAGGAGGGGGTTAGGTACGTATTTGGTATTCCAGGTGCAACAGAAGTATTTTTTATGGATACGATTGAGAAATGTCCTGATATAAAATACATCTTGGGATTAAATGAAGTTGTTTGTGTTGGAATGGCCGAGGGGTATGCGAGAACCACTGGTAGGCCCGGATTTCTTAATCTTCATACAAATACAGGGTTATCAGCATCACTTGCCATGCTTTTAAATGCTCAAAAAGGAGGGGTTCCTCTGGTTGTAACTGCTGGTCAACAGGATAGCCGACTTTTATTACGTGATCCAGCCCTCTGGGGGAATCTTGTCGAGATAGCCAAACCTTTTACAAAGTGGAGTGCCGAAGTCCTTTATGCCGAAGATATACCTGTTGCCCTTCAACGGGCATTCAAAATGGCCATGCAACCTCCAACAGGCCCAGTCTTTCTTTCTTTACCACAAAATATTATGGTTGAAACTCTCGATTTTGAATATAAAACAAATACTCCTCCACTTTATAAATTGCGGCCTGATAAAGATGCACTTCAATTAGCAATAGAAATCATTATTAATGCAAAGAAGCCTTTGATTCTTGTAGAATCCGGGATTGCAAAAAGCAATGCCCTTTATGAGATTGTAAGATTTGCTGAACTAATCGGTGCCCCAGTATATCAGACATGGATGTCTGATGTGAATTTTCCTGTGAATCATCCTCAATATCTTGGTGCCTTAGATCCATCCGATCCAAAGACAAGAGAGATATTTAGTTCGTATGACGTTTTAATAAGTGTTGGTATTCCATTGTTTAGAGAGGCTATTTATTCTCCCAATCCTGTTTTACCCAAAAATATAAAGGTTATACAGATAGATGATGATCCATGGGAGATCGGAAAGAATTTCCCTGTATCATGTGGTCTTCTTGGACATATAAAGGAAACACTCATTGAGCTTATAGATCGACTTGAAAGGGATATGCCTGTCCAATCAAAGGAGGAGGCATCATTCAGAAGGAAAGATATTGAAAAAGAAAGACAGCTCATGGATGCTATGTTTCTAAAGAAGGTTGAGGAAGAAAGGGACCTTATCCCAATCTCGGTAAGAAGATTTGTAGTAGAGTTAAAAGCTGCTATTAAACCGGGGACATTATTGGTTGATGACTGCTGGTCTTCATCTGGAATCTTACAAAGAGGGCTTGGATTTTCTGAGCCCCTTACTTTTCAACGTGCCCGAGGCGGTGGAAGTATTGGTTGGGGACTACCTGGTTCGCTCGGGGTGAAGCTCGGTGCCCCTGATAGACCTGTGGTTGCAGTGTGTGGAGATGGCAGTGCCTTGTGGTCGATCCAGAGTCTTTGGACAGCAGCTCACTATCATATCCCTGTTACATTCATTATTCTTTCCAATACAACATATGCACAGGTTAAGGTCATGAGAAAGAAGATATTGGGCGGTGATGTGAGTGAAAGGCATGAAGGAATGGAGCTTGATCAACCAGAGGTAGATTTTAGCCTCCTTGCAAAATCAATGGGAGTAAAGGCGCAAAGGGTTGATCATCCCGATGCACTAAACGATGTACTAAAATCTGCCTTTGATGCAAATGAGCCTCGATTGGTAGAGGTACTCATTCAAAAAACCCCGCCAATTTAAATTAAAAGGAGGATTTATGGATCATCTACTTTTAGATATTGATCTATCAAACAGGTCTTATCGATTAGAAGAAATTCCAGAATCAATTATAAGGAGATATGTTGGAGGAAGAGGCTTGGGGTCTTATCTCCTTTATAAACTTGTTCCACAAGGAGCAGACCCATTGGGAGAGAATAATTATCTGATATTTACTGCTGGTCCTGCCAGTGGAACAGGGTTTCCATATAGTCCAAAGGCAAGTCTAAATACAAAATCACCTCTGACGGGTATTTATCTATATTCGATTTCGAGCGGAATACTTTCACAGCAGATGAGAAGGGCAGGCCTATGGGGAATTGCAATAAAGGGGGCCTCTGATTCTCCAGTTTTTCTTTCAATAAAGAATAGAAAGGTGGAATTTAAGGATGCATCTTCTTTCTGGGGATTAGAACCTGCAAAGGCTCAAAAACTTATGCTTGATGAGATTCAAGCAAAGAAGGCCTCAACCTTAGCAATAGGCCCGGCAGGAGAAAAGATGGTTCGATTTGCATCAATATTTTCAGAGGGTTCCCTCTATAGATGTTTTGGTCGTGGTGGAGCCGGATGTGTAATGGGCTCGAAAAGACTTAAAGGGATAGTTATGATTGGAGAGGGGGATGTCCCTATTGGTGATGAAGAAAGATTTTCTTCTTTGAAACGTAAGGTATCAAGTCTTCTTAAAAAAGAGTGGAGAAAATGGGCTGAAGATTGGCGTAGATATGAGACTGCAGCTGATCTTGAGACGACAAACGAGATGGGTATCCTTCCCACAAGGAATTGGCAAGGAGGCCAATTCGAGAATTGGAGAAACATTGATAAATCTACAACTCCTATTGGTTGGCCAGAGAAAGGCAGGGCATGCGGTCCAAACTGTCCAACACCAGGTTGTCGAGAGGTCAGAATAAAAGAAGGTCCATATAAAGGGGCACACAGCGATATAGAATGGGAAACTATTTATGCCTTTGGTTCAACATGTGGAGTTGACAGGATGGATGCAATTATTGCTGCAAGTCAGATATGTGACGAATTTGGCATTGATACTATGACAGCAGGAATCACGATAGGATTTGCAATGGAATGTTTTGAAAAGGGTTTAATAGGGCTAAAAGATACTGATGGGATTGAACTTCGATTTGGTAACGATCAGGCGATGATCGCAGCCCTAAAGAAATTGGCCTCAGAAGAAGTATTTGGTTTACAACTTGCAAAGGGGACTAAAAGATTATCTGAAGAGATAAAAGGTTCTGAGGCATTTGCCATGCATGTCAAAGGAATGGAGCTTGGAGGTTATGAGTGTAGAGGTTTAAATGGACAGGCACTTCAATTTGCAATAAGCACACGCGGGGGATGCCATCATGCATATGGTCTTCCAGCACGTCAAGAGATTTTTGATGGGACAAGACTTCAAGTGAATGGCAAAGGGGAATATGTAAAACAATCTGCCATAAGTAGGATTATAAGGGATTCACTTGTATTATGTACTTTCCCACCAATTTTTGATCAAGGCCTATTGGTTGAAATTTTTTCTACACTGTTCAGAGAACCATGGTCTTTGGAAGAGATGAGACTTGCAGGTGAAAGGATTATGGCGCAAGAAAGGCTCTTTAATATGCGTGAAGGTTTAACTCGCAAGGATGATACATTGCCATTAAGACTGCTAAAAGAACCCAAGCCAGATGGTCCTACAAAGGGAGAGGTTGTTCCACTTGAGGAGTTAAAGGATGATTTTTATAAGGCAATGGGTTATGAAGTTTCGACAGGCAATCCCCCAGATTCACTTTTATCTTCGCTTGGTATAGAAAAGTGATTATGGAACCGAAAAAGGAGAAAGGATGCCAAGATTGACAGGGGCTCAAGCAGTAGTTGAATGTTTGAAGGCAGAAGGCATTGAATATGTGTTTGGAGTTGGTGGAACCTGTGTTTTGCCTATCTTAGAGGTCTTGGCAAATACACCTGAGATTAAATACATTGCTACTCTGCATGAGCAGATTGCAGTAAATATGGCAGATGGATATGCGCGTGCAAGTGGAAAGATAGGGCTTGTAATGGTTACACGTGCTCCAGGAAGTGCAAATACGATTATTGGAGCTGTTAATGCCTATCCTGCTTGTTCACCAGTTGTGATAATAGCTGGGCAGACCTCTACTTACCATCTTGGCCGCGAGGCATTTGAGGAATTTGATCTTGTTTCGATTTTTAAACCCATTACAAAATACTCATATCAGATAGAGAGAACAGAGAAAATTCCTGAAATATTAAGAAGGGCATTTAAGGTTTCGCTTTCAGGAAGACCTGGACCTGTTTTTATATCTATCCCACAAGATTTACTTAGGGAGGAAGGAGAATATCGTTTTCTAACACATGATCTATATCATCCTTCATCAAAGCCTATGCCAGATCCAACTGAAATCAAAAAAGCGGCAGATCTTTTAATTGCCTCCTCTCGTCCAGCTATATTTGCTGGAAGGGGAATCATAATCTCTAAGGCTTATGAAGAATTACGAGAACTTGCTGAGCTGTTATCAATCCCTGTTATACCAACATTTTCACAGGTTGATATCCTTTCTTCTGAGCATCCTCTTTTTAGTGTTGATAAAGAATGGATAGCCAATGCAGATACTCTATTAGTGGTAGGCACAAGACTTTCAGAATTTTCAACCGATGCATGGACATTGATATCTGAAGGGACAAAGATTATTCAAATAGATATAGATAGTTTTCAATTGGCAAAAGTTTATCCTGTAGAAGTAGGTATTGTAGCAGATGCCAAAAATGCTATAAAAGAATTGCTAAAAGAGATTAAGAAAAGGCTAACC
Organism: Deltaproteobacteria bacterium; assembly: GCA_037443425.1. Classification (GTDB taxonomy): domain Bacteria; phylum Desulfobacterota; class BSN033; order BSN033; family UBA1163; genus JBBIOI01. Next base: position 7,065 of record JBBIOI010000071.1, on the reverse strand, counting down.
AGTTCACAGGAAGGTTTAATTAAAAAAAGATTTAAAGATATAAAAGAAGCTAAGGATAGATGGCTTAAAGAGAGATGGCCAAAAGAGGAGTGGGATGAAAAACCTATCAGGCCATGGAGGCTTTTGAGAGATCTTAGAGAGACGCTCGATAAAGACGTTTTAATAGTTGAAGACTCAGCCTCTTTTTCATCCTGGATGAGACGATGTTTTGATATCTATGAGCCCGATACTTTTTATAGCAGCATTGGAGGAGGAATGGGATTTGGCTTTCCTGCTGCACTCGGGATAAAGCTTGCAAGGAGGGATAGAAAAGTTGTGTGTATAACGGGTGATGGTGCTTTGATGATGTCCTTACCAGCATTTAGCATAATGATCAATTATAATATACCAATTTTGTTGATCATAAATAATAATCAATCCCATATGCAGATAAAATTTCGTCAGAAGCCACCATATTTGGGATCTATTTTGAAAAATCCACCTTTTGAAAAGATTGCTGAGGAATTTGGTGCTTATGCCGAGAGAGTAGAAGATCCAGATGAGATTAAACCAGCCTTGAAAAGGGTTTTAAGTTTAGAGAAACCAGCGGTTTTAAATGTAATAACTACAGATGACCCCAAGTATGCAAATCCGAATACTTATTTTGGAATTAAACCCAGATATCTCTCAGGTGAGATCATAAAAAGATAAAAAGTTTTTATTTCATCAAACTTGGTAAAAAGGTCACAATCTCTGGAAAGATTGTCAAGATAATAGCCAAGATTATTTTTGCAATCCAAAAAGGAACTGCACCTTTAAATATAGTTCCTAAAGGAACATCTTTAGCCACTCCTGCAGTAACATATACACATATACCTACTGGAGGCGTAAGGGTACCAATGCTTATCATGATGATCAAAACAATCCCGAACCATACGCCGTCAAAACCTAATTTAATGATCAAAGGATAGACAACCGGTACGGTTAGGGCTAAAATGGCAAGACCTTCAACAAAACAGCCAAGGATAATATAAAAGAAATAAATACCCATTAAGATAATGTATGGAGAAACCTTCAAACCAGCCACAAATTCTGAAAGCTGAATAGGGATCTTGCTTACTGTTATAAAGCGGCCAAAGATATTGGCTCCAATAAGAATAAGAAATAACATCCCCGTTACATTGGCAGCCTCTCCCAGTGCGTTCTTAAAACCTTCCCAGGAAAGATGCTTGGTTAAAAGGGAGTAAATCAAAGCACCAAAAGCACCAACTGCTGCAGCCTCAGTGGGTGTAAAGACCCCCAGATAAATCCCGCCCATAGATAAAAGGAATAGGCCAATAACAGGATAAAGTGTTATAGATAACTTAATTTTCTCTTTGAAATTCACTTTTTCCTTAGGGAGAAGTGGGGCAGCACTTGGATCGATTTTTACCCATACAAAGATTGTTATAATAAATAAGATTGCAAGTAGGATTCCTGGTAATATTCCCCCTATTAATAATTTACCAATCGACTCGTAAGTCAAAATTCCATAAAGCACAAGGACTGTACTTGGAGGTATAAGAATATCTACCCCTCCTCCTGCTGCAATACATGCTGTACTCAATATATCTTTATACTTATAGCGTCTCATCTCAGGTAGGGCAACGGCTGTGAAGGTAGCAACTGTAGCTATAATTGAACCTGAGAGGGCACCAAATACACCACAGGCGCCAATCGTTGCTATTGCGAGTCCTCCTCGGATTCTCCCAATCCAGGCATCAAGCACCCTATAAATCTCACGTCCCAGACCTGCGTGAAGTAAGAATAGTCCCATTAAGACAAATAGCGGAATCACACTTAAGGCATGAACACTTGCGCTTGCAAAGGCATCCATACCCAATTTAGCCAGTGTAGCCTTTGGATTAGACAGATATGCAAAACCAACAAGACCCACTAAAAGCATAGATAAACCTATTGGCATCCTGAAAGCTAAAACTACAAAGAATAGTATAATTCCTAATATACCAACTAACTCAGGACTCATTTTTCTTTCACCTTTTCTAAGGATTTTAAGAAATCTACTAATAATACTAAAAAGTAAAGCAACGTTCCGATGGCTGTAGCTATTACGAAGGGATGTATAGGTAGATGAAGTACCCCTGTAACATTGTTTCCCATCTTTAGACGTTTTGCATGTTCCAATAACTGCCATGTTAAAAGTAGAGCCAATATCATGCTAACGAGATAGACAATGCTATCAATAAGCGCCTGAATCCTTGGGGAGAACTTCGAAACCAAGGCTTCCATAGCAATATGTCCCTTTTGAATCTGGGTATAAGCTACTGAAGAAAAGATAAGGAGAGCAAGCATAAACTCAGTTAATTCATATGAACCTGTTATAGGAGCAGAAAAAAACTTGCGACCTGTAACATCCACAATCGTTAAAAACATCATCAATAGGAGAATAACCCAACCTATGTAATGGACAATTTTAATAACAGGATTAATAATATTTTCCAATTTTTGTGACAATCTGGTAATTGCCATAATTAATATCCTCTTTAAAAATAAAAATTGAGGCTAGTTGAAACTTATTTTTTAAATTTTTAATTATACTAGCCTCTTCTTATTTTCAAGATATATTGATGATTTAATTCATTTGAAGTATATAATCATTTTGATGCATATTCTTTACTGAGTTTAATCATTTCTTCAAAGAACCTCTTTCCAGGAAGACCTTTCCCTTCAATCTTTGATATCCATGCTTTATTCATTGGTTCAACTGCATGTCTCCACCTATCCATTTCTGCAGGAGGAAGATCGTAAATTTGAATATTTGCCTTCTTATGGATTTCGATTGATTTTAATGCAAGATTATCATAGATAGTTGCACCTTTCATGGCCACCTTAAAGCCAATCATATCATCTATTATCTTTTTATCCTTTGGTGAAAGCTTTTCAAAACTATCCTTACTAATAGCAACAATCATGATAGGAACATATGAATTAACAATTGTAGCATATGAAGTTACTTCATAAAGACGGAAATGCAAACTTGCTGACCAGGGAGTAAATACACCATCAATGACACCTCTTTTTAACATCTCGTATTGTTCACCCACAGGTGAGGTAATGGGTGAAGCCCCAAAAGACGATGCTAAGTCCTTTGTTGTTGGGCCATGAACCCTTATCTTTAATCCCTTGAGATCAGCCATTGTTCGAACTGGTTTCTTTGTAAATAATTGTCCTGGATCACCAGTCCAGATCCAGCATATCTTTACATCTCCATACTCTTTTCTAAATTCGGGAAACTTTTCCCAGAGTCCATAAATGGTCTGAGTAGCGTGTCGAGCAGAATTAAAGATGAAAGGATGTTCTAATGCCTCTGTAAGCGGAAATTTTCCAGCTGTATATGCAGGAAGGGTATAAATCATATCGGCAATACCAGTAACTACAGAATCGTAGAGGTCAGAAGGTTTTGCTAAAGTTGAATTTGGATAGATAGTAATCTTAACCCTCCCTTCAGTTGCCTTTTCAATCTCTTTTGTCCATGGTTCAATCACTTCAGCGTGCATTGCATGGGATGTTGGCACAAAGTGGGCTAATTTAAATTCTATCGCATAACCAGGTGTTATAAGATAGATTAGAAAAAGGAAAGAAGTTAAGAATACAAAAATTAAACCCCAAAATAAACTTTTCATCGTTAAACTGTTTCTCTTTATCATGCTATCCCTCCTTAATTTTTAAGTTTTTATTTAAATTATCAGAAGAATTATAATCAATTAGTTTCATAATTAAATATCAAAATAAATTTTTTTTGTCAACAATTTTATAAGAAACGGCTTGTCCCTTACCGAAAGCGGTAATACCGAAAACGGTAAGCCACAAGTGTTTGCCCACAAGAAAATTTAATAATTTATTTAACCAAATACGGCAAGGGATAAACCCATGTCTTACGGGAAGGTAAGGATGATAACTGTAAATATTTAATTGCTCCGATTAATAAATTTCTAACAATTGCCTGAGAAAAAAACAATTAATTCAAGGGGATTTATCAATAGTGCTAATCTATAAAGGGTATCCGCTCGAAGGCTTTTTCACTCCATCTCTAATCTCTACCCTAACCTACGTCATTCCCGTGAAAACGGGAATCCAGCTGTTTATTTTCCCTGGGTTCCTGCCTTCGCAGGAATGACAGCTTTAATTCTTATATAAATTGAGCGATTAATGATTGTAATTTCGAGTCAAAGCCGAAGTAATCTTTAGAACTGTCATTCCGAGCAGAATGAGGAATCTATGAGATTGTTACGGCCTTCGGGCTCGCAATGACTATTAAATAGAGGCTTTTTGTAAAAATTTTTTATTGAAAAATCAAAAATTATCTTATAGAATTTTTAATCAAAGAAGAAGAATATTTTAAATTTATATGGAGGCATTTAAAGTTTGGAGTAAGGAGATCTTAAATAGAAAGGGAGACCAAGATGGAGAAATGGAAATGTATGGTGTGTGGTTATATTTATGATCCTGAAAAAGGAGATCCAGATGGGGGTATACCACCAAATACACCTTTTGAAAAATTGCCCGACACATGGGTATGTCCATCATGCGGTGCACCAAAAGATATGTTTGAAAAGGTATAAATAGCTTAATTTAATATTTTACTCCTTTTAAAAAGAGACCACAGGCTGGTGCAGTTGGACCAGCTTTACTTCGATCCTTTGATTCAAGTATTATCTTAAATTCTTCGCTATTAATCTTTCCTCTTCCCACCTCGACAAGCGTTCCAACAATGGACCTCACCATCTGTTTTAGAAAACCATTTGCCTCAACTTCAAATAATATAAGTCCCTCCTTGCCTTTCTTCCACTCGGCTCTAAAAATTTTTCTTATACTATTTTTAACCGCTGATCCTGCTGAGCGAAATGAAGAGAAATCATGTTCACCGATGATTATCTGCGTTGCCCTTCTTATCTCGATCCAATTTAATTTATAAGGAATGTGCCATGCATAGGTCCTAAGGAATGGAGAAGGGAGCTCTTGATTTAAAATTCGATATTCATATAATTTACTTTTTGCGTTCTTTCTTGCGTTAAAATCTAATTCAACTTCTTCTACTTTTTTTATAACAATATCTTTAGGGAGAAGGCTATTAAGTGCCCTCTGAAGTGAATAAATATCGATGTTGCTGTTTGTTTTGAAATTAGCCACTTGCCCCAGCGCATGGACTCCAGCATCGGTTCTTCCAGAACCAATAAGGTGAATATCTTCAGAAGTGATCTTTTTTAATTTTTCTTCAATTACCCCCTGGATAGTTTCTCCTTTAGACTGTTTTTGCCAGCCCTGATAATTTGTCCCATCATATTCGATTATAAGTTTAATATTTCTCAATTAACCCTCGACCTTCTTCCTTTCTTTTCTATTTTTACTTAAAAGCCTTAATATCCAACCCATTTCTATTTTAATCGCCCCTTCAGGGCATGCTTCCTGACAGCAGAAACATCTTATGCATTTACCATAATTAAAAATAAGGCTATTTTTCTTTCTATTTATAGCTCCTGGAGGGCATATTTCAACACACTGGTTACATGATTTACATAATAACTCATCAACTTTTGGCTTAGAAGTAAGGAAATTTTTTAAAGCTCTACTTATAAAGGATGGTAGACTCCAATCAGGCCTTATAAGTTTAGGGAATTTAAATTCTTTTATTTTTATATCCTCTAATCTTTCACCTAAAACCTTAATATCATCTTTTTCAATTCCTCGCTCGAAGGCCACCCGGTTTGTCATCAAGTACTCTCTTGGGATTTGCAAGATATCACAAACCACCTGATCAAGACAAAGTGCGTCATGGCTTGCTAAAATCAATCCTATTTGGATTGGATTTCCACTATTTGGACCATCACCATCCATTCCTATTATCCCATCTAATATTGTAAGTGATGGATTTATCAAATGGTAAAGATCTATTAGAATATCTGCAAAGATCTTTGGATTCTCACCTGCTTTGAGATGCCAGAGGGGTTTCTTTTTCCCCGGAATACATCCAAAAAGATTTTTTACCCCCAGTGTAAGAAGCATCTGTGTATGGGTTTTTAGTTTTGGGAGGTTTATAATTACATCGGCTTCGAGGATTGATTGATCGACTTCAAAATGTTTGAAAATTCTCCCTTTCTCATTAAAGATAGTTACAGGCCTGTTAAACTCAATAAGAGGGCAATTTAATTCATCAGCAATATCCTTTACCCCTGCCTTTTCAGCTGTTTTAATTAAATTTCCAATCGAAGGGCTATCTCCTATAAATGGATTTCCACCTGCCTCCTTTACAAGAATAATCATTCCTTTAACAATCGAGGGGTGAGTTGTGACAGCTTTGTTAGGATTCTTTCCGATCAGGAGATTAGGCTTAAGAAGAACTTTATTGCCCGGTTTTATAAAATGATCGATTCCTCCTATGAGATCTATTGCCTTCCTTAACGCGTGTAAAACATTCTTTTCTTCGTAATCTTCACATCTAACAATAGAAACCGGATTTTTCATATTTCTTTAAAATTTTCTATTTTAATTAAATTTGATATATATAGTTTAACCGTCATTCAAAAATGATTCCAGTCAAAAACCTAAATTCAAAAATCGGCTGCTTTTTGTAGCCTTATTTGCCCACATCACCCATTTAAATCACCTCTGGCTGGATACAGTGCAAAGGTTCTTTGTGACGCATGGACTGAAAAGAGTATCTTCCTTCGCTTCCTGCGATCAGAAAGCCAATAACAAAAAATTGTTACATTGAGTTATAATAAAAAAGTAAACCATGCAAGATTGTGCTTCAGTCATTTAGGAGAACCTGGTTGTTGACAGGAGAAATAAGTGTTTCTTTTAAACCGATTGAAGATTTAAAAAGAAAAGGTCATAAATTTATGAATATTGTACTGATTACCCTACAAGCAGTTGCTACCCTTATAATAATAGGTGTTTTAGGATTCTGGATTATTAAGAGAAATATTTTACCTGAAGATATTCTCCACATTCTTGGAATATTAGCAATTGATATAGCTCTTCCCTGTATTGTATTTGCAAACATTATGCTTCAGTTTTCTACATCAT
>JBBIOI010000070.1:0-17709 GCA_037443425.1 Deltaproteobacteria bacterium | reverse complement strand
ATCAAAGATGTAAAGGGGGATTGGTCTATCTTTATAACCCTTAATTACTATTGAATTATCTCTTAATAAAGGAGGAAAAGTTCTAATGAGCTTGTTGTAATAGTTATTTGCTTCTATCATGAGCTAAGTTCTTCCTTTAAAAATTATCTAATCAATTCTGCCCGCTAAACCTATATTATTTTTGAACACCCTCAGTTAATTTTTGATTTGAAAATGCTAAAAATATAAAATCCCTCCATAATATTGTCAATAATTTTTGACGGAGGTCTAAAAACTATCTAAATATTATTTCATGTAGGGTGAAAAAAAGCCTTCGGGCAAATAAATTTATATAAATTGAACGAACTAAGGTTGTCATTGCGAGGCGAAGCCGAAGCAATCTCTCCAAAAGAGTGATTCCGAGCAAAGCAAGAAACCTATGAGATTGCCACGCACCCTTTGAGTGCTTGCAATGACTGATAAAAAAGGCTATTTTGAATTGTACCACGTCTTTCAAGGACTTTTTCAGAAATCCCTTAATTTGAAAAATTAATATAAAATTAGGTTATAATTCATAATATGGGAGTTGAATTTTTAAAGACATTAGTAATTATTTTTGGTCTCTCTGCTGGGGTTGTTTTCATACTCCATAAATGGAGGGTACCTTCTGTTGTTGGTTTTCTTATCGCGGGAACACTTTTGGGGCCTCATGGATTTGGATTTATCAAAGACTTAAGTGAGGTTGAATTACTTGCTGAAATAGGGGTGATCCTACTGCTTTTCACTATAGGGCTCGAGATATCATTAAAAAATCTTAAACATATTCGTTCAGCCGTTTTAGGAGGAGGATTTCTTCAATTCTTTTTTACCCTTATATTAACAGTAGCAATAACGTATCCAATTTTTGGAAGAATCAATCATTCAATCTTTATTGGTCTACTTGTTTCGTTAAGCAGTACAGCAATTGTAATGAAGATACTTTTTGAGCATTCGGAGATGGATTCTCCCCATGGCCGAATTTCAATGGGGATATTAATCTTTCAAGATTTATGTGTTGTTCCTTTTATGTTTGTTACACCAATTCTGGCTGGTCATAAAGGAAGTGGTATTGAGATACTTACAACACTCGGTCTTTCAGCAGGAATTCTACTTCTTATAATTATTGGGGCAAGATGGTTGGTTCCGAATATACTTCATCAGATTGTACGGACGCGAAGTCGAGAACTGTTCATTATTACGATTATTCTTATCTGTTTAGGAACAGCACTACTCACCTCGAGCCTTGGTCTCTCGCTTGCACTTGGAGCCTTTATTGCTGGGCTTGTTATATCCGAATCCGAATACTCGTATCAAGTTATTACAGATATTCTTCCTTTTAAAGACAGCTTTAATGGTATTTTTTTCATATCGGTTGGGATGTTGATGGACCTTAAATTTTTTACTACAAATGTTTTTATAGTTTTAATCTCCTTCATAACAATACTGGTCCTTAAGACCTTAGCAACATCCATTTCAGTTCATCTATTAGGAAATTCAATAAGGACTTCAATCCTTTCAGGCCTTCATCTGGCCCAGATAGGGGAGTTCTCTTTTGTACTTGCAACATCAGGAAAGTCTTTAGGCCTCCTCAGTGAGGATCATTACCAGCTATTTCTTTCATCCTCTATTTTAACTATGTTAATTACACCTTTTTTGTTTCAAATTTCACCAAGGATTTCCACATGGGTAAGCTCAAAGAGACTTCTTGAAAGATTGGATAGGATGCGAAAGTTTGCAGAAAAGGAGGGTTACCCTTTAAAAAGGCAAGGGCATGTAATTATTATTGGCTTTGGATTAAATGGAAAGAATCTTGCAGAGGTCTTAAAAGAGGCTTCTATCCCTTACGTAGTATTGGATTTAAACAATGATACAGTCCTTAAGATGAAAAAGAGAGGAGAACCAATATTTTATGGAGATGGAACAAGTCCTGAGATCCTTCAAAAACTTGGAATAGAGGCTGCAAAGGTACTTGTAGTAGCAATCTCTGACCCTGCATCGACGAGAAGAATAGTTCAAACCGCAAGAAGATTAAACTCAAGATTAAATATAATTGTTAGAACTCGCTATATTTCAGAGGTAGAAGACCTCATTCGACTGGGTGCAAATGAAGTCATCCCTGAAGAGTTTGAAACCTCGGTTGAGATATTTGCTAAGGTTCTTCACTATTACCATGTTCCAAAGAATCTTATTATTAATCAGATTGAGAGAATCCGAAGCAGTAATTATGAAGCCTTAAGAAGAGTGGAATTTCCTCAAAGAAGTTTACCTGAAAAGTGTGAGATCCTTACCGATATAGAAACAGAAACATACTTGATCAATGAGGATGCATATGCCTCTGGTCAGTCATTGAAAGATTTAATGCTACGATCTAAAACAGGTGTAACAGTCATTGCAGTTAAAAGAGGAAACGAGATAATCTCAAACCCTGAACCTGAATTTATTCTGAAACCAGGTGATGTCTTATATCTTATAGGTAGTAAAGAGAGTATTTTGCAGGCCCTTGAGTTGTTAGAGAGGCTTAAATAAAAATGAAAGAGGTTTGAAAATGACAATTGTCCATATCAATGCTCCCTTTAATATGCTTATCTCTCGAATAGATTTTGTCATAAGGCATAAGATCAATCCTGAAATATATCTTAGCGCATGGGATTTAGACCAATACGATGACAATGACTTCCAATCAGTTGCTGATAATCTTAAGAAGAATAATCTTGATATAACCATTCATGGGCCTTATATGGATCTCAGTCCTGGAGGTATGGACCAAAAGGTAAAGCAGGTAACAATAGAGAGATTTTCAAGAGTAATAGAGATTGCCTCTTATTTCAATCCTAAGTCTATTGTATTTCATCCAGGATATGATAAGTGGAGATTTGATGGAAATGTAGGGCTATGGTTAGGAAGTAGTATAAAAACCTGGAGGCCTTTGATTGAAAGGGCAGAAAAAAAGGGGCTCACAATTGTAATCGAGAATGTTTTTGAAGAGACGCCAGAGTCCATTAAAAGTTTGTTAGATAATATAAATTCACCAAATTTTCGATTCTGTTTTGATACAGGGCATCAAAATCTTTTTAGTAAAACAACCCTTTCAAATTGGATTGATTCATTAGGTGAATATCTTTTTGAGGTCCATCTTCACGATAATCATAAGGAGAAAGATGAGCATCTCCCTATTGGGGAGGGGAATTTTGATTTTGACCAGTTTTTTACTCTTCTCTCATTAAAAAAAATTAATCCTATTTATACGATAGAGCCTCACGAAGAAGGCCATCTTTGGAGAGGTCTTAATGCCTTAAAAAGATATATTTAATCTTATGGAGAAGACAGCAGATATTGTCATCATAGGTGGAGGAATAATAGGATTGAGTATCGCTTATCATTTAGCCTTAAATAAAGCAGGTAAAATCCTTCTTCTTGAAAAAGGCCAATTGGGCGAAGGCTCAACAAGCCGTTGCTTAGGAGGGATACGAGTTCAATTCTCAACCCCAATTAATATCCTTTTTTCACTCAAATCTATAGAGTTCTTCAAAAGTTTTAAGGATCGATTTAATATAGATCCTGGCTTTAATCAAATTGGCTATCTATTCCTTGCAAGTAGTGAGTCTTCGGTAAATCTATTCAGAAAAAATATCGAACTTCAAAGAAGTTTTAATCTGCCTGTAACATTTTTAAATCGAGATGAGATAGAAAAACAGTGGCCTTTTATAAGATCAAATGATATCGCAGGAGGGACTTTCTGTCCGATTGATGGTTTTTCTGACCCTTCGGCAATCTTGAATGGCTTTGTTAAAGGGGCTAAAGATGGAGGGGTAAAGATTTATGAGGGGAAAGAGGTTGTTGGCATCCTTGTGGATGGTGGGAAGATAAAGGGTGTGAAGACAAAAGATGAGAAGATTTATACCGATACGGTTATAAATGCAGGAGGCCCATTTGCAGAGGCAGTCGGGAGGATGGCCGGAATTAAGATTCCTGTCAAATCTCTAAGGAGACAGATTTTTGTGACTTCGCCTTTTTCTCTTACCTCTGATGAAATACCTTTAATGATTGACTTTGATCGTGGTTGGTATTTTCGTAGAGAAGGGAAGGGTTTTTTAATTTCAGGGCCAATTGATAAGGAACCGAGTTTCAATTTGAATACAGATTACCAAGGAATGCTTGAGGCCTCAGACAATGCTATATACAGGGTACCTTCCTTAGAAAATGCAAGGATTATCAACGGATGGGCAGGTCTTTATGAAATTTCACCAGATAACCACGCCATACTTGGCAGGGTTCCAGGGTTGGAGGGATTTATACTTGCAAACGGCTTCAGTGGTCATGGTTTTCAGCATAGCCCTGCAGTTGGAAAGGTCATTTCTGAATTAATTCTCCAAGGAAAAGCCAAAACAATTGATATCTCTTCTCTTTCTATTGAACGATTCAACACGGGGGAATTGATACTCGAGCCAATGACCGCCTTTAAAGATTAGACAAGAATAAAATTTTATTTTTTAGCGTGGATTTGAAAATTTGGTCTTAAAACTTTTTATCCTGTCCTCCTGTTCTTTTAATAGCATATGGGCCTCATCAATAGTTACAGGTCTAAATTGTACAGAATCGCCTGGTTTTAACTGGGCAGTCTTTGGTAGATCTGTAGAAATAACTGAGGCAATTTTTGTATACCCACCTGTGACTAATTCATTTAAAATGATTATAGGATTTCCATCACCTGGAACCTGAATCGCCCCTGGGAGAAGCCCTTCGGAAATGATTGATTCCTCTACATCATGTCTCCTTTTAATAATAGGTCCTTTTAGCCTTATACCCATTCTATCAGATTGAGGGCTTACCTGGTAAATTGATGAAAAGAATGTTTTAAGCCCTTCTTCAGTAAAATGGTCATCCTGTGGACCTAAGATAACCCTAAGAATTGATTCCCTATCATATCTTGGGATGCAATCTTCTGGGAGTATGAGATTGAGGCTACCTATTTGATAAGGTATATCATACCTGTATAAGACATCGCCTTTCCTTAGGGGTCTTCCTTCTAATCCACCAAATTTTCCTGATAGATATGTAGAATAACTTCCCATAACCTTAGAAACTGCCAAGCCACCACTAACAGAGAGGTAAGCCCTGCAACCGGTGCGAACCCTTTTAAATGTGATTATATCGGACTTTTTGATGAGATTTGGTTTCCACATTTTTATGGGTTCATCATTTTTAAATGGAGTAAGATCAGCTCCTGTTATTGCAATGAGAAACTCTCCAAGGCTTTTTAGCTTTAATCCCATTATCATTGTTTCAAAACAGGCTTCATTTTCAGGATTATTGACTAATATATTTGCTATTCGATACGAAAAGGAATCTAGTGCACCCGAATAAGGAACTCCAAATTGACTATATCCAAATCTACCAATATCCTGAATCGTTGTAAGTATGCCTGGTTCTAAAACCTCGAATGCTTCTAATTTATTTTCCATCTTTCTTTTCAGTCAAGTCCATGAATTCTTTTTCGCTTATTTGATAAAACTGGACTAAATCACCCATCTGAAGTAAAGAAGGGGGTTCTTGATTTGGATCAAATAATTCAACAGGTGTCCTACCCAAAATCTGCCATCCTCCAGGGCTATCCATAGGATATATACCAGTTTGCCTTTGTGCAATCCCTACAGACCCTTTAGGTACAGAAATCCGAGGGGTTTTAAGCCTTGGTGTAATCAATTTTTCTGGTAGTTCTCCCATATAAGGAAATCCTGGCATAAAACCTATCATATAGACTAAATAAGTTGTGCTACAATGAAGATGAATTACCTCATCTTGTGATATGTGATGGTAATTTGCTACAAATTCGAGGTCAGGTCCATATGAACCTCCATAGAGAACAGGAATCTTTATCAGCCTCGGTTCAGGAAGCGAGATATCCATACTCTCCATTTCAATAACTTTTATCTCCTTTTTTAATTTTTCTAAGGGGATGATTAATGGATTATAAACAATAAGCAGGGATCTATAAGTAGGAATAGTTTCTATGATCCCCTCTATGGAGGCATGCCTTATCCCCAAATGCATTCTTCTAACCTTGTAATTTATTTCCTTGCTTATCTCGCCCCCAAATTCTACAAGAAGGCCTCTGTCTCCTAACAATCTAAAGATTACTTCCTTGAAAAGTCCCATAGGCTTTGATAAATTTAAATGAAGTGCTTCATGGAGAGGATATTTATATTATTTTTAGTTAAAAGTTCCCTAATCCTCTTTACTATTTGAACTGCAGAAGGATTATCTCCATGTATACACAATGTATCTGCATGAAGTTCGATCTCAGTCCCATCTATGGCCACAACCTTTCCTTCTTGTGCCATCTTAAGTGCCCTTTGGGCTACGATCTCATGGTCATGGATCACAGCCCCTTTTTCTCTTCGAGAAACCAATTTACCATCCTTAGTATATGCCCTATCAGGAAAGGCCTCAAAGGCAATCCGAATATTATAACGTCTTCCAATCTCTTTAATGGGTTCATTATTAGAAGATGCTAGAGCAACAAGGATAATCTCATTATCAAATCTTGAAATAACCTCTGCTATTACTTCCCAGATCTTTGGGTTTAATGAAGCCATATTATAAAGGGCGCCATGTGGTTTTATATGTTGAAGCCTCATGCCTTGAGAAATGGCGAAGGCTTGAAGTGCTCCGGTTTGATAAAGGACATAATCCTTAATCTCTTCAAGACTGACATCGATGTTCCTTCTTCCAAATCCAAGTAGATCAGGAAGTCCAGGATGAGCTCCAATTTCAACACCATATTTTTTTGCCAATGCTACAGTATTTCGCATGACTGATGGGTCTCCACCATGAAATCCACACGCAATATTGGCAGAGGATATGTGGGGGATAACTTCCTCGTCAAGCCCTATTTTGTAAACACCAAAACTTTCACCAATATCGGAATTAATATCGATATTTCTTTGATGTGCCATTTTTGCACCTTCCATAAATCTTGGGGATTTAATAAATTAAATTTAAAATAATAGAGAAAAAATCACAATGTCTTCCTCCAATTCAAAATTTTTAAATTTCTAACAATCATTTAAGAATAAATCAATCTTTCGAAGACTTTCTCATCCCACCCCTCACTATGAAGAATTTTTAAATAATTTTTCATAGGTCTCAAAGCGAAGCATCTCTTTTCCCATTACTACGTCATTCCCGTGAAAAACGGGAATCCAGCTGTTTTTAAGTGTTTTTATTTCCCCTGGATTCCTGACTTCGCAGGAATGACAGCGAGGAATCTACGAGATTGCCACGTCCCCCGCATCAAGTGCGAGGTCCTCGCAATGACTTCGTCGGATTGCCACACCCTTCGGGCTCGCAATGACTTCATTGTATTGCCAGGCATCCTTTTTGTGCTTGCAATGACTGATTCTCTTTTATGGACTTTTTCAGACCTTTGAAAAAGTCTTTGAAAGACTGGGGATGTAAGGTCCAAAACCCTTCAACTGCGGTTTTTTAATGTTTATTAATGGGATCATAAAATAAATGACACCTTAATAAAGGTTCGGCAAGCCACAAGGGCTTGCCCTACGAAAAAAATTAATTTATTCCGTAGGGCGAGGGCTTGTCCCTTGCCATATTTGGTTTCATTTCTTATATAGAATTACGACACAGTCTCGTTGTAGAAAGTAAATAAGAAGACCATGGAAGGCTTTTTCATCCCACCTTCCCATTATGAAAGAATTTCTAATTAGTTTTTCAAGGTCTCAAATTTGGATGTTGACATCTTTTTTAGAAATTGATAAAAAATAATATGTTGTTAAATAATAAATGGGTGTTTTTATTAGTTTTTAAAACACACTAAAACATAAAAAAGGAGGTGAAAAACATGAGGATTAGTATAAAATTATTATTGATTATCTTACTAATGTTTTGCTTTTTCATTTTCCCGTATCAAGGTTTTGCACAGAAGGAGATAAAGATCGGGGTTATTCTTCCTCTCTCGGGTCCACTTGCTCCTATTGGTAAGAGCCTCAAAGAAGGAGCAGAGCTTGCAGCAGATATTGTAAATAAGAAGTATCCTGAACTCGAGATATCCATCGCTAAATGGGAAGGGATTCCAAATTTAGGTAGTGCTAAAATCAAACTAATTTTTGCTGATTCTCGAGGAGATCCAGGCTGGGGAGCTGAACAGGCAAAGCGTTTAATTGAAGATGAAAAGGTTGTGGGGCTTATGGGTGCCTATCAGAGTGCTGTAACCAAAACAGCCTCTGTTGAGGCTGAAAGGGCTGGTATTCCTTTCATTAATCCTGACTCTACTTCTCCAGACTTAACAAAACGAGGGTTTAAATGGTTCTGGAGAGTAACCCCTCATGAGACATGGTTTACAAAAGATCTTTTTGATTTTTTAGAGGGCCTGGTTGCTGGGAAAGCCCCTGGCGTGAAGGCTGTTCCAAAAAGTGAATTGGAGCCTTTAGCTGTTGCTGTAGAGAATACAGAGTGGGGTTCAGCATCCCTTGCCGAGATTGAAAAATTTGCTAAGGAACGTGGGTGGAAAATCGCAGAGGCATTTAAATATCCGCATAAGGCAGCTGACCTAACAAGTGAATCAAGAAGATTGATAGCATCAAAAGCGCCCACTTTTCTTTTCGCACCTTATGTGGCAGATGCCATTCTATTTATCAAGACCCTAAAAGAGATGAAGGCATCTCCGAGACTCATCTGGGGACAGGACGCAGGTTTTATTGAAGCAGACTTTTATAAAACCCTCGGGGCAGATGTTAATGGAATCTTAACACGTGATCTCTTTTCTCCTGAACTTTCAAAGGTGAGACCTGTGGCAGGCAAACTTAATGAGATGTATAAGAAGATGACTGGCTACGATTTCTCTGGAAGCTCTGCACGAGACTTTGTAGGAGTACAGGTATGGGCACACGTCTTGAATAACGCAAAATCCACAACTCCAGAGGCTATTAGAAAAGCCCTAAATGAAATTTATATACCTGGAAATGAACTTATTATGCCCTGGAAGGGAGTAAGGTTTGGGTCTCCTTTTCCAGGAGATACTCAACAGAACGAACTCGGCTCAGGTGTTATAAATCAATATCAAGGATATCCAGGTGGAAAGTTACATATCATCTTTCCATTTGAGGCTTCAACATCAAAATTGATCTATCCATTTCCGGGATGGAAGTAGGATGAATTAAGATTTGTTTCTTAATCTTGGGGAACGGTTTATTACCGTTCCCTTTTAATTTATAAATTACTCTTCTTTAATTAAGGGAATAAAACTATGGAACTCGTTTCTCAATTAGCAATATACGGTATACTCATGGGATTGGTATTTGCACTTATTGCCCTTGGACTTTCACTTATATTTGGGGTAATGAATATAGTGAATTTTGCCCATGGAGAATTCTTGATGATAGGGATGTATATTGCTTATCTGATTTCTACTTATCTTAAGGTAGATCCTCTACTTTCATTGCCTTTAGCAGCCTGTGCAGGATATCTACTGGGTATCATGAGCTATCATTTCTTGATACATCATATTCTTCGCGGACCAATGGTTGCTCAACTCTTTGGTACATTTGGGCTAATGCTTTTTCTCCGCTATCTTGCCATGTATATCTTTACACCTGATGTCCGCTCTATAAAGCAGGGGATATTGGTTGGAAAGACCATTTCTTTTGGTTGGATAAGCCTTGATCTAAGCAAAGTAATCTCAGCACTTCTGTGTATGGTTTCTTTTGGAATAGTATATTGGATGATTTATAAGACTAAATTAGGAAGGGCCTTGAGGGCAACATCGATAGATTCTGAGGCCGCCCAATATATGGGGATTGACACAAAGAAAATGAATGCATTAGCATGGGGAATTGGAGGAGCAACTGTTTCACTTGCTGGATCCCTTTTAGCTCACTTTTACTACATTACACCAACAGTTGGGATGCTTTTCACGCTTATTGCTTTTGCTATTGTAGCATTGGGAGGATTTGGTAGTATTACAGGTGCCTTTATTTCAGGTATCATAGTTGGACTTATCATGGTTATAAGCGGTCATTTTTTAAGTGAGCTTAAATTTACATTTGTATATATCGTTTACTTTTTGGTAGTAGTTTTCAGGCCTCGTGGATTTTTTGGTTGGTGATTTTACTATGCTACGTCTTTTAAAAGACATATTTTCTTTTGAAGATAGACCCCGGTATGAAAGAATAGGGTTTCTGATCTTTATTCTTATTATAATTATCTTTCCGTGGATAATTAAATCTGCCTATGGAAGGGCAGTAATGATAAAATTTTTACTATTTGCCCTATTTGGTGTTGGCTGGAACCTTATTGGTGGTTATGGAGGACAGGTTGATCTTGGGCAAGCAAAGAATGTAGGTTTTGGTGCTTATACCACAGGTCTTATGATGATCTGGTGGGGGGTTCCTTTCTGGTTGACACTACCAATAGGAATGATTATTGCTGCAGCTGAATCATTTGGCGTTGCGTATCCTATGTTTAGGCTGAAGGGACATTATTTTGCTATTGCAACTCTCTGTGTAGCCTTGGTTTGGAAGGAGCTCTTTGTATTTTGGGATTGGACTGGAGGGGCAAGGGGGGTAGAGATACCTGTTAAACCACATCCAAATTTTTATTTCATGCAGTTTGGATCCCCTATCTATTACCACTATTTCATATTTTTTCTTTTTATTACCCAGCTTCTATTCATGAACTGGTTTAGAAAGTCTAAGTTAGGCTATGAGCTACAAGCAGTTAGAGACAATGAGGATGTAGCTTCAAGCCTGGGTATCAATGTCTTTAGAACAAAGGTGATTGCATATACTATCACTGGAGGATTAGGAGCGGTTGGAGGGAGTTTTATGACCTCCTATTATTTATATATAGATCCTGATTTTGTTATGCCCCTCGATTTATCAATCCTTATAGCAATGACTGTGATGGTAGGAGGTGGAGGTTCTATATGGGGTCCAATTATTGGGGCAGCTTTTCTTATTCCACTTGATATGTATTTAGGCGCCTGGTTAGGTGCTAAAAAGCGATTAGGTATTGATTTTATGATTTATGCCTTGATTATGATGGTGATAGCTGCTCGTGAACCAAAAGGAATCTGGGGTATTATTGAGAGGATGATAAAAAAGAGGGAGGGAAAAGTTGCTTGAAGTAAGAAATCTCGTCAAAGAGTTTGGAGGTGTGGTTGCTAACGCTGATATCTCTTTTAAGATAGAAAGCGGAATGATTATGGGATTGATTGGTCCAAATGGGGCAGGGAAAACGACACTCTTTAACTGCATTGCTGGCTATTACAGACCAACCCGTGGAAATGTTCTTTTTGATGGAAAGGATATTACAGGCTGGCCATCACATAAGGTAGCTCGGATAGGTATTGCAAGGACATTCCAAGGGATAAAAACTTTACCAAATATGACTGTTGAAGAGAATGTAATGGTAGGAGCCTTCTGCAGAACAGATGATCGCGAGATTGCCAGAAAAGAGGCACGAGAGATTATGGAATTAACCAATATCCTTGATAAAGCCAAAATACTTCCAAAAGAACTTCCTATAGCCATTCAGCGAAGAGTTGAACTTGCTCGAGCCTTGGCTACTAAACCAAGACTTCTAATGCTTGACGAGATTGCTGCAGGCCTAAATCCAGTGGAAATAAAAGATATACTCCAGACCTTAAAGTTAATAAAAGACCTTAGGGGTTTAACACTTTTATTAACAGAGCATGTAATGGAATTCATAATGACCATATCAGATATTGTTATGGTTATGGCAGCAGGCCGGAAGATAGCAGAAGGCCCACCTGATGAAGTTGCGAAAGATCCAAAAGTAATTGAAGCATACTTAGGAGAAGGATATGTTAAGGGTTGATCGGATCATGGTCCTTTATGAGGGGATTCCTGCCCTTCATGAAGTGACACTGGAGGTAAAAAAAGGGGAGCTGGTGGCTATTATAGGGGCTAATGGGGCAGGAAAAAGTACATCACTAAAGGCCATTATTGGGGCTGTCAAACCCGTATCCGGAAAGATTGAATTCAATGGAAAAGATATTACTTCTCTAACAACTTCGGAAATTGTTCGTTTGGGAATTGTTTATATCCCAGAGGCAAGGCACATCTTTGGTCCATTAACCGTAGAAGAAAATCTACTTTTAGGGGCTTATACATCCAATTCTGAAAAGGAAATAAAGGAACATATCGATTATGTATATCAGCTTTTTCCAATTCTAAAGGAGAGACGTAAGCAGAAGGGCGAGACACTTAGTGGTGGTGAGCAGCAGATGTTGGCCATTGCCCGCGGATTAATGACACATCCTGAACTTATAATGTTTGATGAGCCATCATTAGGGTTGATGCCAAAATTGGTGAGCGAGCTCTTCAAGACCATATATCATCTAAAAAAAGAGGGTTATACAATTCTTCTTGTGGAACAGAATGTCAGGGAAGCACTCGAGATTGCTGATAGAGGTTATGTCCTTCAAACTGGTAAAACTATATATACAGGCTCTGGAAAGGAACTCCTTGATTCTGAGGTCGTAAAAAAGGCATTCTTAGGATTGTAATAGAAGTTAAATTATTGTAGAAAATGAGTGGTATCTACAATCTTTCACCTAAGGAAATTCGTCTCCTTATAAGGAAAGGGAGATGGGACCGTCCTACAGCAGGATTAGCTATGGGCTATGCCCAGGCCAATCTTGTTATCCTTCCTCAAAGATATGCTTTTGACTTCCTACTGTTCTGCCAGAGGAATCCAAAACCCTGTCCACTACTTGAGGTATTGGAAGCAGGAGAATATAGGACGAAATTTTTATCCAAAGATGCTGATATAAGGACTGATATTCCACGATATAATATTTATAAGAAAGGAAGGTTAGAGAAGACAGTTAAAGAAATAAAGAGCATATGGAAAGGAGACTGGGTAACCTTTCTTTTGGGTTGCAGTTTTTCTTTTGAAGAAGCCCTAATTCGAGCCAGGATCCCTGTGCGACACATAGAAGAGAAAAAGAATGTTCCTATGTATATCACCAATATCCAATGTGAACCTGCAGGTATATTTAAAGGGCCAATGGTCGTTACAATGAGACCTATCCCTTCTGGCAAGATAAGTAAGGCTGTAGAGATTACCTCGCGATATCTACTTGTTCATGGAGCACCAATACACATAGGGAATCCAGAAATGATTGGGATAAAGGATCTTAAAAAACCTGATTTTGGAGAATCTGTCACAATCAAAAAAGGAGAGATACCCTGTTTCTGGGCCTGTGGTGTTACTCCTCAGGCAGTAGTTATGGGTGTAAAACCCGAGATCTGTATTACCCATGCACCTGGTCATATGTTTATATCCGATCTTTTAAATGAGGAATTGACAAAATGAACTCCTCAATTAGCCAATAAACAAATTACAATCGTTGACATAAAGATAAAAATTTAATAAATTTTAGATCAATCTTAACAAACTGAAAGGAGGCCACAGATGTTAAAGAAGCTATTTTTAATAATTACTTTTCTTCCGATTTTAGTTATCCCAAACATAATTTTTGCGGAGGAGATTAGAATTGGGACCCTTCTTGACTATACAGGTCCGCTAAAGGAGTTTGGACCAAATATAAAGAATGGCTGCGAGCTTGCAGCCAAGCAGTTAAGAGAGGCCGGGCTTGATGTAAAGTTTTTTCATGAAGATAGTGAAACCTCTGCCATTCCTGCTATCAATGCAGCAAAAAAATTGGTTGAGATAAATAAGGTATTGGCGATTATTGGTTCATTGGCAAGTGGTGTAACCATTCCTGTAGCAGAATCTGTTACAATACCGAACGAAGTCATACAGATTTCCCCTGCCTCTACATCACCGTTGATTACAGTTTTACCAGCTGATAAGGGAAAAGACTTTCTCTTTAGAACATGCCCTTCGGATTCTCTTCAGGGTGTTATTGCTGGAAAGTTAGCAAGAGAACTTGGATATAAAACCGCATCTATCATTTATGTAAATAATCCATACGGACAGGGTCTTGCTGAACAATTCAAGAGGTCTTTCGAGAAGAGGGGAGGAAAGGTGCTGGCCATGGTTCCTCATGATGAAAAGGCTGCAGAGTCCTATACAGCAGAGCTTAAAAAGGTGATGGAGAAAAAACCTTCGATTGTTTGTGCCTTCAGTTACCCTGAACATGCAAAGGTATATATTAAAGAGGCCATCGAGTTCTTTAAATTTAAAAACTTTCTATACTGTGATGGGACAAAATCCTATGATATCATTAAGGCTGTTGGAGCGAAAAACGTAGAAGGTCAATATGGAACAGTTGCTGCCTCTGCCAAAGGTAATTCATATGATATCTTTGTAGGAGACTATACGAAAGAATATGGCAAACTTCCACCTCTCCCATATATCACAAACGGATATGATGGGGTGGCAGTGATTGGACTTGCAGCCTATGCCTGTAAGGTAAAGGGGAAACCATTAACATCGAGTAATATCAGAGACCAGCTCCGCTTTGTTTCAAATCCACCTGGCGAAATAATAAAACCGGGCGAATTCAAGAAGGCGTTTGAATTACTTGATAAAGGTAAGGATATAAATTATGAGGGCGCATCAGGGGCTGTTGATTTTGATGAAAATGGCGATGTTGTAACACCCATTGAGATCTGGCAATATAAGGGTGGCGATATGGTAACTGTAAGGATAGAGCATCAGATTCCAAAAGAATAATTCAGATAAGGGAGACCTTAAGACATGGTCTCCCTCGCTATGATTTATTCTAAAAATCTTGAGACCTTTTTCTCCTCACCCAAGAATCCTTCTGGCCTATATAGAAGAATAATTTCGAGTAGTATTCCTATAAGAAGGAATCTTATATAGGGAGCCCTTGACTTTAATGCGGCTGGAAGAAGGTCTGTAGCAAAACTTGTTATAATCCATATTCCCCAAACAACAAAGGAGCCTAATATTGCACCTCTATTATTACCTGAGCCACCAACCATTAACATTACCCATATTATGAATGTGCCATAAAGAGGGGTAAAGACGTCTGGAGATATTGCCTTTGTATAGTGTGCATAAAGTGCTCCCCCAATTCCCATGATCATAGATCCTAAGATCAGGGATT
Organism: Deltaproteobacteria bacterium; assembly: GCA_037443425.1. Lineage (GTDB taxonomy): Bacteria > Desulfobacterota > BSN033 > BSN033 > UBA1163 > JBBIOI01. The sequence goes on along the minus strand of JBBIOI010000070.1, from coordinate 2,612 downwards.
GCATCTTGAATGAGAATATATCTTTTCCACTCATAGAAGTCGCTACCTCATCTTCTCTTATTGCCCTCAAGACACGACCCCATGGAGACCTGATCGCACGTTCTACTGCAATATAGATAATGAGAAGGAATAAAACCACAATCAAAAGATAAAGATAGTTGTAATATTTTGGTTCAACCAAAAAGCTTAGAGGTTGTGAAAGCCCCATAAGCCCTCTTGGGCCATTTGCCAGCCATCTTTCATTATTGAATACCAAACGAATTGTTTCAGCTATACCAATTGTAGAAATAGCAAGATAGTCCTCCTTTAATCTCAAGGTAGGAATTCCAATAAGAAATGCGATTAACCCACAGACAAAAGCAGCCCCAACGACTCCAAAAATGAAAGGAAGATTTAGTCCAAAGATCTGATGGACATATTGGGCATAGATCCCACTCGGCATTGGTGAGGTGATGAGTGCAGATGTGTAAGCACCAATACAGAAGAACCCTGCAATACCTATATTGAAAAGACCTGTATAACCCCACTGAACATTAAGTCCCAAAGAAAATATAGCATATATCCCTGAGAGGATTATAAATGAGACAAGATATGAGATGAGTCCTTCGATATCCATTAGATACGACCTCCAAAGATTCCTTGAGGTCTTAAAAGAAGTATGATTATCATAATCGCAAACGCAACTGCAGGTTTATAGGTTGGCAAGAGAAACGAAGTTGCGATCTGTTGTGCAACACCCATCACAAGACCTCCTATCAAAGCCCCATACATATTTCCTATGCCTCCCAGGATTGTTGCAGAAAATAGGGGTAGGATAAATCCCCATCCCATTGTTGGATGTAATTGAACATCAATCCCGTATAAAACTCCACCCAGTGCTGCCATTGCACCTCCAATTGCCCAGGTTAAACGGATTATATTCTTTGTTTGAATCCCTGTTACCCTTGCAAGTTCAGGATTATCCGAGGTTGCACGCATTGCCTTACCGATTCGAGTATATTTAAGAAAAAGATGAAGTGAAGAGATAGAAAGGAACACTAAAAGGATGATGAAAATCTGGTCTGGTCTTATCTTAATATTTAATGGCAGCTCAATTGCAGGTCTAAGTACGCCTGGTTTATAAAAGAGGGAGTCCGCTCCCCATATGATTATAACGACCATTTGGATTATAAAAGAGACTCCTAATGATGCCATTGCCAATATGACAGGACTACTTTTTCTAATTCTTAAAGGATTGTATAATATCTGATCAATAATTATAGAGATAAGTGCAATGATAATCATTACAATGGGAAGACTGAGGGCCATCCTCAAACCAAAAGATAATGTCCCAAAGTTGTAATCATGAATCCCAATCCATTCAAATAGCTGTGTTACAAAGAATAAAGCGACATAAGCGCCTGCTGTCATCAAGTCACCATGGGCAAAATTTGCAAAACGCAAAATGCCATAGATGAGGGTTAAACCTATTGAACCAAGTGAGATTATACTTCCCAGAATTATCCCGTAGACAAAGAGCTCTGCCAAATCCTTTATCCTCCAAGATAGAGTTTTCCTATTTCCTCATTACTAAGGATAGCAGTTGCCTTATCCTCAAAGACCTTTCTGCCCATAGCCATTACATACCCCCGATGGGATATCTTCAATGTCTCTTTAGCATTCTGTTCCACAATCACTAAAGAGACCCCGATCTTGTTTATTTCAACAATCTTCTCAAATATCATTCCGACCAACAATGGTGCAAGGCTTGCAGTGGGTTCATCAAGAAGCAGGACCTTTGGATCAAGCATCAATGCCCTTCCCATAGCGACCATCTGTCTCATTCCACCTGAAAGCCTGCTTACCTTTTCTTTCCTTTTCGGTATCAGAATAGGGAAGAGTGCATAAACCTCGTCAAGTTTACTGTGGTTTAGATCCTTTTTTATAAATGCTCCCATTTCGAGATTTTCTTGGACTGTGAGGGAGGGAAATACATTTTCAAGTTGTGGAACATAACCCATTCCTTTTCTTACTATCTGATCAGGGCTTATACCTGTAATATCTTCTCCCTGAAATTTTATCTTCCCTTTTCTGGGTGTAATAAGACCGAATATAGTTTTTAGGAGGGTTGATTTGCCCGCTCCGTTAGGACCGATGACTGATAGGATTTCGCCTTTATAAAGCTCCAAAGATAGATTATCGAGAATATCCGTTCTTCCATAACCAGAAGTTACTTCAATAACATCCAAGATCTTCACCTGTATTGTCCCCCGAGATATGCCTCAAGTACTCGATGGTCATTTCTTATCTCTTCTGGAGAACCCTCAGACAATTTTTCCCCCTCACTCATAACTATGATAGGATTGCAAAGATTCATAACCAAATCCATGTCATGTTCTATGATAAGAAATGTGATCCCTTTTTCAATAGAAAGTCTTTTTATATTTTCAACCAGTTTATTCATAAGGGTCCTATTTACTCCTGCACCAGGTTCATCTAATAAAACCAACTCAGGATCTGCCATTAACGTCTTTGCAAGCTCAAGCAGTTTTTTTTGACCACCCGAGAGATTTCCAGCATATTCATCCATAAGATGATGTAACTCAAAGAATTCGAGGATCTCCTGGGCCTTG
>JBBIOI010000069.1:0-17886 GCA_037443425.1 Deltaproteobacteria bacterium | reverse complement strand
TACTCTGCTTTGGCTTTGCTACAAGGGCAGGATGCGGGACATTATGTATAAATATAAATATTCCATGCAGGGCATGTTTTGGACCTTTACCTGGAATTAATGACATAGGAATCCCATGAAATCATTGCGAACCCGAAGGGCGTGGCAATCTTATAGATTCCTCGCTTAGCTCGGAATGACAATTTAGAAGAGGTTGCTTCAGCTTTGACTCGCAATGGCAGTTTGGGATCGTTCGTTTTATAAAAAGATATCCGATTGAAGGTTTTTTCCCTATTTAAAAATCTTTCAAAAATATTGACAAAAAAAAGAAGTGTTGATTATAATTTTAATAAATACCATAGGGGGGTATAGTATGAACTTTTTAAAAAAGGATATCCTGTTAAGGTTAAAAAGGATTGAAGGACAGATAAGGGGACTTCAGAGAATGGTCCAAGAAGAGGCCTCGTGTGTTGATATTCTTACACAAGTAGCGGCTGTTACTTCTGCAATTAAGAAGGTTGGATCCTGTATCCTTCAGACCTATTTTGAGAAATGTTTAGAGAAAACAGAAAAGTATGATGTGTTAAAGCAAGACGAGACCATAAAGGAATTTCAAAAAGCTATTTCAAGATATATAGATTGGGCATAACCATTTATCTAAATGGAGGTTGAATAACGACAAGAAAAGGGTTTGACAAGAAGGGACTTACTAAAAAAGGGGGCAATCATTTCTGGGTTGAGTGGAGCAGGATTGTTAGGGATCTCTGATTCGGTTCATGCAAAGTCTGGAATTTATGCTACGTTGATTGATCTGACAAAATGCGATGGTTGTAAGAATGAAGCAGTACCTAAGTGCGTAGAGGCATGCAGGAGAGAGAACGAGAAGCGGTTTCCAAATCCTGAAAAACCTATAAAAGACCTTTGGCCTCAAAAGACACACGATGATTGGTCAAATAAGAAGGATGTGATCAATCAATTAACTCCCTATAATTGGACAACTATTCAAAAGGTGGAAATAAACGGTGAAGAGATATTCATCCCACGACGATGTATGCATTGTGATAACCCTCCGTGTGCTAATTTATGTCCTTTCGGGGCGCTCAATAAATTTAGTGACGGGGCTGTGGTTATAAATCACAATCTATGTATGGGAGGAGCAAAATGTAAAACCGTTTGTCCATGGCATATTCCACAACGGCAGAGTGGAGTTGGACTTTATCTTAAGGTTCAACCTATACCAGCAGGAGGAGGGGTCATGTATAAGTGTGATTTCTGCCATGAAAGAATTGAAAATGGAAATATTCCTGCTTGTGTTGAGGCGTGTGAAAGAAGGTTAGGGGCAAGGAGACCACTTTTTTTCGGAAAAAGAGAGGATATATTAAGGATGGCACATAAAAGGGCAGAGGAGATCAAAGGGTTCATTTATGGAGAAAAAGAGAATGGTGGCACTGCCACCATCTATATCAGTAAAATTCCTTTTGATAAGATTGATTTGAAATTAAGAGAGATGAAAGCAAACCTATCAATGGGAAAGGTTAAAAACCCGCTTAATGAAGTAAATCAATGGTTAAAGGGTTTATTCCTTTCTCCAATCGTAAGTGCTATTTTGGCATTAGGTTTGGCCATTCATCACAGGAGAAAGACAAAGGAGGAAAAGTGATGACTGAGAAGATTATAGAAGAAGAAAAGATTATTATCCGTCACAGCATTATTGAACTTATAGAGCATTGGGCCTTGGCAGTCTCGGGACTCCTTTTAATATTTTCCGGATTCGGTGAACTTCCAATGTACAAGAGATTCATGGTAACAAAGATTCCTGGTTTGAATTGGGCAGGAGATTACTTTATAAATTTAAAAATTCATTATATCGCCGGGTTCGTATTTATTTCAATAATGATATTCCATATCATATACCATGGTTTGCTTGGTCATAAGGGACTTTTACCTAAAAAGGGAGATTTTAAGTCTTCAATTTTAACCATTCTTAGTTTCTTTGGCTTCGGTAAAGAACCAAAGTTTCATAAATACCTTCCGGAACAGAGGGTTGCCTATGCCTATTTAGGACTAATAGGTTTGATCCTTGTAATTACGGGTGTTTTTAAGGTCTTGAAGAACCTTCCCGAAATCAATTTGAAGCCAGAACTAATCACAACTATGACTTTAATTCATACATTTGGCACTCTCTTCTTCCTTTTAGGTGTCCTTGCGCATTTGGCAGCGTTAATCTTTAAAGTAAATCGGCCTCTTCTGAAATCAATTTTTATAGGAGAAGTGGACCTCAATTATATTAAAGAACGTCACACCATCTGGTATGAAGAGTTAATTAATAGAAAAGCTATTAAAGATGAGATGCAAGAGGATAAAGAAATAATTGAAGGGAAGCTTGAGTTTAAGGAGGATCAATCCCCGATAATTGATGAAACCTCAATGGAGACAAAAATTAGTATGTTAAAGGTATTGGGAATGAGTTGTGGACATTGTGTAGAGAGTATTAAGAAAAAATTAGAACAGCTTGAAGGGATTGAGGCTATTGAGGTAAATTTAGAAAAAGGCGAAGTTTATTTTGAAAATAAAAAGGGATTACCTCTTGAGGATATAAAAAAGGCAATCGAAGAGGCAGTATACAAAGTTTCTGAAGATTCAATAAAAGATAGATAAGGAGGTTTTATGCCAATTTATGAATACCAATGTGAAACCTGTGGAAAAATTTTTGAGAGACTACAAAAAATAAATGAAAGTCAAGATTCTATAAGGTGTCCTGTTTGTGGATCAAAAGAGACGAAAAGGATCCTCTCCAGTTTCTCATATTCAGGGGATTATGGTTCATCATCGTCTTGTGGTCAAGGTGGATCAACAGGATTCAGTTGAATATAATTAAATATCGGTGGTTGGCCGAATTGATTTACTCAGAAGATGATTTGATCTGCCTTTTTTAAAATTTCAGGTGGAATAATAGTTCCTTGATTTTTTGCTGCCCTCTCATTTACTAAAAGGATCAATTTTTCTCCAGATTCCCAGGGGATTTTTCCTGGTTTCTGTCCTTTTAAAATCTGTATGGCCTTTCTTGCGGCCAAATGACCAATCTGAAAATAATCCCATCCATAGGCTGCTATAGCACCCATTAATACACATCTGCTATCACCACCAAAAAGGGGAATCTTTTTTTCATTACAAACCTTAACAATCCTATCAAATGATGATATAACTGTACGGTCAAAAGTGATATAGATTGCTTGAATCTTTTCGGCCAAAGAATATGTAGCACTTATTATTTCAGATTCATTTGTAATCTTTTCCTCGATCAAATCGATCCCCAATCTCTTGGCTGTTTGCCTCATCTCTTTAATGTAAGATACGGTTTTGGTATCATTTGCATTATAAATTGTTCCCCACCTTTTTGCCTTTTGAAAGAATTTTGAATACATCTCAAGCTGAAGTTCTACCGGCCAACGGTCAGAGACCCCTGTGACATTCGTTCCACTTTTATTATCCTTAGTTTTTGGAACAAGTTCCGCATCAATTGGATCTGTGACAGAAGAAAATACGACAGGTAAATGTTTAATATTTTTTACAACCGCTTTTGATGCTAAGGTGGCAATACTGTGAATAATATCCGGTTTTGAATTTAAAAATTTAAAAGCAATATTGCGGGCAATAGCCTCATTAGCCTTTGCATCATGTCGATCAAAAATTATATTAATCCTTTCTTTCACTCCCCACTCTTTTAGTACCTGTTCAAATCCTTTTTCATCATTATCAAAGTCAGGATAAGAAACGGTCTTTACAACAGCAACCCTAATCGTCTTACTTTGTATCTTATCCTGAGGATATGAAGTGAGTGGAAGAGTCAGAATTAAAACTAATGATAAAGGGAAAGCCTTTCTAACCATAATAAATATTCGTTTATAATTATACCATGAAAATAAATTTTCTCATTAACAATTTTTTCCATCCTTGCCTCTCCTCTTATTGCGATGTGGTTGATTCATTTTATTTCTTTGATTAAAATTACTTTATGAAGTTTGTTGTCCATGAACATCATGCAACCCACCTTCATTACGATTTTAGGTTAGAGATTTCAGGCGTATATAAATCATGGGCCATACCTAAGGGTCCGTCTATGAATCCTTCAGATAAAAGGCTTGCTATAATGGTAGAAGATCATCCAATTGAATACGGAGAGTTCGAAGGAATCATTCCTAAAGGTTATTATGGAGCAGGAGCAGTTTTAATCTGGGATAAAGGAGAGTTTAAGCCAGATGGAGATCCTGAAGAAGGTCTAAAAAAAGGAAGGCTTCGTTTTGATCTTAATGGAAAAAAATTGAAAGGTGGCTTTTCTTTACTAAAGATGAGGGGAGGTAATAAGAATTGGCTTTTAATAAAGGTTCAAGATTCCTTTGCAGAGAAAGACTGGGAGATTAAAGAAGAGTTAAGCGAATCGAAGCTAAAAAAGCTAAAAGAGATGGTACCACCCTGTGAGACATCCTAATTTTACACCTCGATTATATTATATTGCTCTTGATGGAGACCAGGTTTTCCCTTTATTATAATCTTTTTTTTCAATTTCCTTTCCAGTTCTTCAACTCCTGCCCTTTCTTCTTCATAAAGCATATCTGCAACGTCTTGGTTGGCTTCAACCATTATGTGATGACCCAATTCAGAAGCGGTCCTTTCAATCTCTCTAAAGATTTCATAACAGATTGTGGTCTTTGATTTAACCCAACCCGAGCCTTCGCAATAAGGACATGGCTCTCCAAGGATTCTTGTTATACTCTCGCGAGTTCTTTTTCGAGTCATTTCTACTAAACCAAGCTCCGAAATCCGGAAGATATTGGTCTTTTGGCGATCCTTCTTGGTGGCCTCTGCGAGTGTTTGAAGTACCTTTTCTCGATCACCTTCTCTCTCCATATCAATAAAATCAATTATAATTATTCCACCAATATTTCTAAGCCTTAATTGATAGGCAATCTCCTTTGCTGCTTCGAGATTTGTTTTAAGTATAGTATCTGCAAGATTCCTTTTTCCTACATATCTACCGGTATTCACATCAATAGCAACTAAGGCCTCGCTCATATCAATTACTATATAACCTCCTGATTTGAGCCAAACCTTTCTGCCAAGAAGTTTATCTATCTCCATCTCAATCCCATAGGCATCAAATATTGGTTCTTTATTCTCATAGAGAAAGATTTCATACTTCTGTTTTGGCATATATGTATTAATGAAATTGATAATGTTTTCATATTCTTCCTTTGAATCTATAACTATTCGATTTACCTGTGGGGATAAAATATCACGAATTACTCTCAAGACCATTGTCAGATCAGAGTAAATCAGTGCTGGAGCTGTGACATTATCTTTTTTCTTTAAAATATTTTCCCAGAGATGTAAAAGAAACTCCATATCATTACGTATCTCATCTGAATCAGCCCCTTCACTTGCAGTGCGAACAATGAAACCTCCGTTTTGAGGTTTAATAGATTGAATAATTTCTCTTAGTCTTTTTCTCTCCTTCTCATCCTTTATCCTTCTTGAGACACCAATATGATCAACAAATGGCATGTAGACAAGATATCTTCCTGGAAGGGTAATATGTGATGTTATACGTGTCCCCTTTGTTCCAAGGGGTTCTTTTGAGACCTGAACCAATATCTCTTGACCTTCAAAAAGCAGATCCTCTATCTGTGATGAAGATGTATTGTATGATGTTATTTCTTCTCCATGAATGCCCATTTCTTCATAATCTTCTACCCCTCCATGTACATCAGAAATATATAGGAAAGCTGCCTTCTCAAGGCCGATATCTACAAAAGCGGCTTGCATACCAGGTAAAACCTTTATGACTTTTCCTTTATAGATATTCCCAATAATACCGCGATCCTTTGTTCTCTCTATATAGATTTCAGTTAACAATCTATCCTCTAAAAGCGCAACCCTTGTTTCGTAGGGAGTAATATTAATAATAAGTTCATTCATTGTTTCACCCCTAAAAACTAACCTAATTTAACAATTCTAAAAACAGGCTCAGAATCTTTTTCCAAGCCAATTATGGCTTGTAAGACCTCTGAGGCTTTTACTGTCTTTCCTTCTATATTTCGGATTGTTAATTCAATACCCCACTGGGATGAATCCTCTTTTAACTCAATCGCTTCTATAAATGGTTTAACATCTATTATCCTTTTCTCTTCTTTTCTTTTTTGGGCTATAGGAAGACTATCCCTTTTGAGTGCCTCTTTTATCTTATCTTCTGCCTCATCTTTCGAAAAAAGATTGTTTAAAGGAATCCAGTAGCTTGTCCTCTCGGGTGGCAAAAGGTTAAAAAAGGTTGGTATCTCACGTGCTTCTATTATCTCAATCCCTATTGGAAGGGTTTGATTCAATCTCTTCATCACCTCATCAGGTGTAATTCTCCCTTCAAGTTCAATATCCATAAGCTCTGCCAAGCTCTCCACACCAACAGGAAGCGCTGTGGAAAAAATGATTCTTGGCATCGGGTGGAAACCTTCTGAAAAGCGAAGAGGAAGATCAGCCCTTTTCGATGCCCTATAAAAAAGGTGAGCAAGTTCGAGGTGGCTTAAAAATCGCATTTCTCCAACTTTTTTAAATTTAAGTCTTATCCTCCTTTTGATCCTATTTCTTCTTTGAACAACCTTCCTTTTTATATAAATTTCATTCTTCAATGATCCTCCCTCTTTTATAAAAATGTTTTCTCCATCACATACACCGCATCTTATACAATCCCTTCCAGAACATGAAGGGCTTGTCTTTACACTCAGTCCATTTTCATACTCCTTCCATAAATACTCCTCTGCCAAACCCGTGTCAATGAAACTCCATGGAAGTTTGTCCTCAAATCTTTTCTCACGCGTATAATAATTCATATCAATCCCTGCCCTTTCAAAGGCCTCTTTCCAAAGGGAATATTTAAATTGGTCGCTCCAGCCATCGAACCGACATCCAAGGTTTTTTGCTTCGATTAAGACAGACGAAAGCCTTCTGTCACCTAATGAGAATATTCCTTCAAGAAGACTCATATGTGGATCTTGCCATTTAAAGTTTATATGGGCCTTGTTAAGATTCGATTTTAAAAATTGGAGTTTTTCTTTCATTTCTTCAAGTGAAATCTGCGATGCCCATTGAAAAGGTGTATGAGGTTTTGGAACAAATGTGGAGACACTTACTGTAATATTTGGATGAATCTTTTCTTTATCACCGAGAGAAAGAATCTTTTTAGCTAAATTAACGATTCCTTCTAAATCTTCGTCTCTTTCTGTAGGAAGTCCTATCATAAAATATAGCTTTATGTTCTTCCAGCCTTTAGAGAAGATATCTTTTACCCCCTGGAAAAGTATCCCTTCATCCAAATATTTATTTATAACCCTCTGAAGTCGTTCTGTTGCAGCCTCGGGCGCCAGAGTGAAGCCCGTTTTCCGGACCCTTTTTATCTCATCTGCAATATTGCCCATAATATTCTCAATCCTTAGAGAAGGAAGAGAAACCGCTACCTTTTTCGACTCCCATTGGTTCATTAATCTTGAGAGTAATGACTCAATAGATGTATAATCTCCCGCGCTAAGAGAAAGCAGGGAAAACTCCTCATATCCTGTTTTCTTTAAAGAGCTACTTACAATCTCTTCAATTAAATCCGGACTCCTTTCACGATAAGGCCTGTGAATGAAACCTGCTTCACAGAAACGGCATCCCCTCTTACAGCCACGGGCAATTTCTATACTCAGTCGATCATGAACCACTCTCATATAAGGAACAATAGGAAAGGTTGGGAAAGGCGCATGATCAAGATCCATAACCAGTCTTTTCTTAATCTTTTCTCCAGGGATATGTTTAGCAGGCACATAAACACCCTCAAGTTTAGCAAGCGAATTTAATAGATCGTCCTTAGAACTTTCATTTTCCTTATGACTTAGAACTACATCACATATTTCAAGTACAACCTCTTCACCATCTCCGATTACAATAGCATCAAAGAAATCTGAAATGGGTTCTGGATTGAATGTGGATGGTCCCCCTGCAATAATTAGTGGATAAGTTTTGTCCCTATCTTTTGAAAGAAGGGGAATATGAGAAAGGCTAAGCATATTTAAAACGTTTGTAAAACATAGTTCATATTGAAGAGAGAAACCAATAATATCGAATTGATTTAGAGGAAAGGAAGATTCAAGAGATAAAAGAGGGATCCCCTTTCCTCTTATGAGGTTTTCTATATCTATCCAAGGGGCAAATACCCTTTCACACGAAATCTCCTCTCTCTTATTTAAAATATGATATAGTATCTGAATCCCTAAGTGTGACATTCCAACTTCGTAGACATCCGGGAATGCGAGACAGAACTTTAGTCTAACCTTTGAGAGGTCTTTTTTAATTGAACCTAACTCCCTGCCGAGATATCTGACAGGTTTAGTAACGAGCGAGAGATATTCCTTCAAATGATATTCCATCCTTAATATTTAGATATCCCTTTTCCCTTTAAAAGGTGATAGTTAATTTTTTATGCCATTAGGCGAGCGAAAAGGGAATTTCTATGTCTTTAAAAGAAAAATATAATAAGTTTTCCCCATTGTCAAACCCCACCTTGCCACCCTTTATCTTAAGGGGAGTATTGAGGAGTTAACTACTTTAGGACTTTTTCAGGACTCTCAGTATGAGATCCCCACCCCTCAGTCTGAATAGTGTGAAAGAGTCTGGACAGAAAATATTAAAAATAGTAGAAATATTATAATCTTAAATTGAGCAATTAGATTGTTATTGCGAGGCGAAGCTGAAGCAATCTATTCTATAAATAGGGGCTTTTAGTAAAAAGTCTATCATTTTAGATTAAATTAAAAAGGAAAAACCTGATATGCCTTCAAATAATATACTGAGATTAATCCTTTTTATAACATTTATTTCTTTATCTTTTGGATGTCTTCCAAAACATCGGGTGATTGTCGATAAAAGAGTGCCATCCCTTGAAAGATTCGAAAAAAGGGAAAGCTTTGGCGTTCAATATGGGATTGCCTCTTGGTATGGGGGAGAGTTTCATGGAAGAGCGACATCAAGCGGAGAGATATATGATATGTATCAATTAACATGTGCCCATAATACACTTCCATTCGGCACAACAGTAATGGTCACAAATTTAGAAAATGGAAGGTCATTGGAATGTAAAATAAATGACCGTGGTCCTTTTGTTAAAGAAAGGATCATCGATATATCATATGAAGGTGCAAAGATCCTTGGTATGTGGGAAAAAGGGACAGCCTTTGTAAAGGTAGAGGTCATTGCTCCTGTTATTGAGCATATCAAATGGTTTACATGCCAGGTAGGTTCTTTTATTGAAGAGCTAAGGGCTAAGAACCTGGCAGAAAATCTTAAAATTCATTTTGAAAATGTATATGTCACCACAGTTGAGACAGTGAATGAAAGATATCATCGAGTAAGGATAGGGCAATTTGAGACAAAAGAGGAAGCTTCTCGTATCGCAGAAAGACTATCAAAGATGGGATTCGATGTCCTCATAACAAATCGCTAAGCACAGCTTGTGTTGTTATATCAGAATTTTTCCCTTATAATGAAATCTATGAGGATAAAAAAGGTCCTCTTTTTACCTCCTATCATTTTTCTTCTCATTTTAGGGATAAACATATTCTTCGTAAGCTCAAGGCCTCCACAAAAGGTAAACCAGTTGGTTATTAGTTCAATTGGTGATGCCTCATTCTTAAACCCTGTACTTGCACAGGATTCTGCCTCGAGTGAGATTAATTCCCTGGTATTTAATGGTTTAATAAAATATGATAGAGAGCTTAAAAACTTTGTTGGAGATCTCGCAGAGTCATGGAAAGTTGAGGATGGTAGTGAGCCTAAAATAACTTTTTACTTACGAAAAGGTGTCCTGTGGCACGATGGAAAAGAGTTTACATCATATGATGTGAAATTTACATATGATAAGATTATGGATGAAAAGACAAATACAGTGAGAAGAAGTAGTTATGAACTTGTTAAAAAGGCTGAAGCATTGGATCCTTATACCTTTCGTGTCACCTATCGAGAACCTTTTTCTCCTGGACTTGAGACCTGGAGTATAGGTATTATTCCAAAACATATTTTAGAAAAAGAGGACATAAATACCTCTCCATTTAATCGACGTCCTATAGGGACAGGGCCTTTTCGTTTTGTTGAATGGGTAAGTGATGAGAAGATTGTTCTTGAGGCCAATCCAAAATATTTTGAGGGTCGACCTAATCTCGACAGGATCATATATAGGATAATACCAGAAACGGCTTTGAGCGAAATGGAGATACTTACAAAGGGGGTAGACTATTCAGGTCTATTTCCTTATCAATTTCAGAGAATGAGTAAAGTTCCTTTTCTTAAAACCTATTCTCAACCGAGTTTAGGTTACACCTATATTGGATATAATCTTAAAAATGAGCTTTTTAAAGATAGAAGGGTCAGGCACGCACTCACCCATGCAATAAATCGAGAAGAGATAGTTCAATATGTTCTATATGGTTATGGAACTGTAGCAAGTGGTCCATTTCCAAACCATCTCTGGTATTCCAACCCAAATGTAAAACCCCTTCCCTTTGACCCAGAAAGATCAAAAAGGCTTCTTTACGAGGCAGGGTGGAGGGATAGCAATGGTGATGGAGTATTGGATCGGGATGGAAAACCGTTTCGTTTCACACTCATCACAAATAGTGGTAATGATACTCGAAGGGATATTGGTGTGCTTGTTCAAAGACAGCTAAAAGAGATTGGTATAGATGTGAAATTTGAATTATATGAATGGAGTGTATTCCTAAAAAATTTTATTATACCGAGACATTTTGATGCATGTATCCTTGGATGGGCCCTCTCTGTGGATCCTGATGCATATGAGATATGGCATTCGAGTCAGATAGAGAAGGGTTTTAACACCATTTCGTACAGTAATCCAGAGGTTGATAAACTCCTTGAGGAAGGAAGAAGGGAGTATGATACAGAGAAGAGGAAAAAGATCTATTGGCGAATACATGAGCTTATTGCAGAAGATCAACCTTATACATTTCTTTATGTCCCATTAGGTTTGTCTGCCCTTCAAAGAAAATTCTTTATTAAAGAAAGGGATAGAAGTGGAAATGAAGTCCTTCGAGAAATCAAGATGGAGAAGGCTGGTCTGATGTATGATTTAATAAAATGGTATGTTCCACGACAGATTTTTATGGAGAGATAGGTATATGATTGAATACATAATAAGAAGGCTTATTTATACATTTATTACCCTTGTCGGTATCAGCATTATTTCATGGGTTATTATTACACAATCTCCTGGCAGTCCTATTGCGTTGACCATGGATCCAAAAGTTTCTCCAAAGATCATCGAGCAGATGGAGAAGAACTATGACCTTGATAAACCAATCTATAAACAATACTTTCTATGGCTTAAACGCCTATTTACCGGTCAGCTATACTCCTTTAAAGATGGAAGACCGGTATTGGAGAAGATAAATGAGAGAATCTGGAACACATTACTATTGAACCTGGTTGCTGTTTTAATAATTTTTTCACTTGCAATACCTCTTGGTGTTTTTTCAGCACGCAGACAGTATTCATTTCTGGATCGTATTGGGACATTCGGTGCTTATCTTGGGATATCGATCCCAAGCTTCTGGATTGCTTATCTTTTAATACTTGCAACGGTGAAACTATTTGGCTACCCTGTGCTGGGTATGAGGTCATTTGTTATAGAGGAATTTACCGACGTTGAAATAGTCTTTGATCGCTTGTGGCATTTAATGCTACCAGCAATAATTATGGCGATTCATGGTATAGGGGGTCTATCCCGCTACACACGGTCAAGTATGCTTGAGGTAATTAGGCAAGACTATGTCCGTACTGCACGGGCAAAAGGGTTGCCAGAGGATACGGTCTACTATAAACATGCACTAAGAAATGCACTGCTTCCCATTATCACTATCTTCGGATTTTTAATCCCAAGTCTGATTGGTGGATCAATAATAATGGAGACAGTATTTGCATGGCCTGGAATAGGGAGGCTTGCCTACCAGGCTGTTCTTGCAAGAGACTATCCAGTGGTTATGACAATTACAACGATCTCTGCTGTACTTACACTTGCAGGGAATTTTATTGCCGATATCCTTTATGGGATTGCTGATCCAAGGATAAGATATGGATAAAGAGACATCTTTTAAGCCAGTACCAAAAAACTTCTGGTGGTATTTTAAGAAGAATAGATTGGCAATGGGTGGCCTAATAGTTATCATCATAATGTTTATTATTGCAGGTCTAACACGCTTTGGCCTTGGCTCCCTATTAACGCCCTATGACCCTGGTCAGACAAATATCTCTAAGAAGCTTTCGCCACCGTCTCTTGAGCACTATTTAGGAACAGACCATCTGGGAAGAGATCTATTCACGCGTATGCTATATGGCTCTCAGATTTCACTATCTGTAGGGTTTGTTGCAGTTGCCATATCTATTTTTATCGGTATCCTTATTGGATCAATTTCAGGATATTACGGAGGATGGGTTGATTCTTTGCTGATGCGATTTGTAGATATTATGCTATGTTTTCCATCATTCTTTCTTATTCTTACTATTGTTGCACTCTTAGGACCAAGTCTTTTAAAAGTAATGATTGTAATCGGGATTACATCCTGGATGGGAACGGCCCGATTTGTAAGGGCAGAATTTCTATCTCTGAGAGAGAGAGATTATGTTCAAGCAGCGCGGGCGTTGGGTGTAAAAGATTCAAGGATCATCTTTCGGCATATACTTCCAAATGCATTGGCACCTGTTTTCGTTACAGCTACACTCGATGTGGCCTCAGCCATTCTTGTTGAGGCTGGGCTGAGTTTTCTTGGCTTTGGAGCACAACCTCCCACACCGAGCTGGGGAAATATTCTTACAGAGGGAAGAACATACATCTTCGATGCATGGTGGCTTACTGTCTTTCCTGGATTGGCAATTCTAATTACAGTTCTTTCTTTTAATCTCGTAGGTGAAGGGCTAAGAGATGCACTTGACCCGAGGCTCCGTGGAGTGCGATGAAAAATCCTGAATTAAAAGATTCCATTTTAAAGGTTCGTTCTTTAACCATACATTTTTTTACCGAGGAAGGTATAGTGAGGGCGGTTGAGGATGTAAGCTTTGATATTTATAGCTCCGAAATTCTATGTCTTGTGGGTGAATCAGGATGTGGAAAAAGTGTTACAGCACTTTCCATACTCAAACTTATTCCATGTCCACCTGGTAAGGTTATAAGTGGTGAAATAATATTTAATGGAAAAGAAATGATAAGTCTTAGTGAGAGCGAGATGCAGAAGATAAGGGGAAATGAGATATCCATGATATTTCAAGAACCGATGACTTCTCTTAATCCAGTATTCACGATTGGTGATCAGATTATAGAGGCCATTGAACTTCATCAGGGACTTAGTAAAAAAGAGGCCAGAAAAAAGGCCATTGAGATGTTAAGAAAAGTAAAGATTCCTTTTCCCGAAAAAAGGATAGATGACTATCCTCATCAATTAAGCGGAGGGATGAGACAACGTGCAATGATCGCAATGGCTCTCTCATGCGAACCAAAACTCTTGATTGCAGATGAACCAACAACTGCCCTTGATGTTACCATTCAGGCTCAGGTACTTTCACTGCTCAAGGAAATTCAAAAGGATATGGGGATGGCTATTATGCTCATTACACATGATTTGGGGATTGTCTCAGAGATAGCCGACCGAGTGGCAGTTATGTATGCAGGTCGAATCGTTGAAATGGGACCGGTGGGAAAAATTTTTAACAATACAAAGCATCCTTATACAAAAGGGTTGCTCGAGTCAATTCCAAAATTAGAGGAAGAAAGAAAAAGGCTTAATGCAATTTCAGGTCAAGTTCCAAATCCTATGGATTTACCCAATGGATGTAAATTCCATCCAAGATGCTATATGGCCACTGAAGAATGTAAAAAGGATGAGCCTTCATTTTTTTTAGTAGATTCCGAGCATTTTAGTCGTTGTTTAAGATGGAAAGAGTTAAATTAATTTCTTAACCACAAAGAATTAAATGATTTTAGGTTAAAGGAAATGCCAGATAATAATTATCTCATAGACGTTAGGGATTTAAAAAAATATTACTTCAAGGAGAGACTCCTTTCCTCAAAGAAAGAGGCTATTCGTGCAGTTGATGGTATATCTTTCAAGATTAAAAAAGGAAAAACCCTCGGATTAGTTGGCGAGAGTGGTTGTGGAAAGACAACCGTTGGGAAATCGATTTTAAGGCTTATTGAACCTACTTCAGGTCGTATCATTTTTAAGGGTATAGATATAGTAAATCTTGATCGAGATGGGTTAAGAAGGTTGAGGCCTTTTATGCAATTCATTTTTCAGGATCCATATGAGTCGCTAAATCCAAGAATGAAGGTTGAAGATATTATAGGTGAAGGGCTCGAGGTTCACCATATTGCATCTGGGAGGGAGAAATCCAGAAGGATTTCAGAGATCCTCGATATGGTAGGACTTCAGCCACAGGATAAAAATAGATATCCCCATGAATTCAGTGGGGGGCAACGGCAGAGAATAGGTATTGCAAGGGCAATAGCATTGAATCCCGAATTCATTGTGGCTGATGAACCGGTTTCAGCCCTTGATGTTTCAATACAGGCACAGATTTTGAACCTCCTTTTAGACCTAAGGGATCGGCTTGGTCTTACCTATCTATTCATTTCACATGACCTGAGGATAGTGAAATATATTAGTGATAGGATCGCGGTAATGTATCAAGGAAAGATTGTAGAGATGGCAAAAAGTGATGATATATTTAAAAGGCCCCTTCACCCATATACACAAATCCTTCTTAAGGCCATTCCAAGGATGGATAGAACAAAAAAAGAGATTGCTATTATTAGAGATGAGCAATATTTGAATGATGATTTAACCCATGCCTGTAGTTTCTTTAAAAGATGCTCAATCGGCCAGGATAAATGTAGAGGGAAGGAACCTTCACTGATAGACGTTGGAGAGGATCATCTGGTAGCTTGCCATTTTATTTGATTTTTTTGGAAAAGATATATTATTATTTATGCATTTAAGATATTAAGGCATAAGGATTTAAAATGAACGAAGAAAAATTATTATTTTTTAAAGGCTTACTTGAAGCAAAACTCCACGATTTAATCCAGGAGGCCGAAAAGGCTTGTATCGATATGAGAAAGGATAAGAATGGAGATTTTTCAGATCCAGCAGATAGGGCATCATTTGAATCAGACCGAAACTTTCTTTTAAGGATTAAGGATAGGGAGAGAAAACTAATACTTAAAATTAAAGAAGCACTTGATAGGATTGATAATGGGACATTTGGGATATGTGAATCTTGTGGAAAGCAGATTTCTGAGAAGAGATTGATAGCGAGGCCTATTACAACCCTTTGCATAGATTGTAAAAAAGAGGGAGAGCTGAGAGAACGCTCAGAGAGACTCAGAGGGGGTAAACATAGAGGAAGCTTTCCATATTAGACCTTCCTTTTTTCATGAGAGAGAAGATTGACCATGCCTGAGTTAAGAAAAGACCCAATCCATGAGATGTGGGTAATAATTTCAACCGAAAGAAGCAGAAGACCTTCTGACTTTTTACCTGAGGAACGAAGGCCAGTTGGAGGGTTTTGTCCCTTATGTGAAGGCAATGAGGATAGGACTCCTCCTGAGGTGCTTGCATTTAGGGACAATGGTACTGCTCCAAATTCACCGGGCTGGTCCTTGAGGGTTGTTCCAAATAAATTCCCTGCTCTAAGGATCGAAGGTGATCTCATAAGAGAAGGTGATGGAGTCTATGATAAGATGAACGGGATCGGAGCCCATGAGGTTGTAATTGAAACACCAAATCATTCAGAAACACTTGCTACTTTACCAGTTAAGGCAGTAGAGAACGTACTGTGGGCTTATAGAGAGCGAATGATTGACCTCAGAAGGGATACCAGATTGAAATATGTTATCGTTTTTAAAAACCATGGTTTAGCTGCAGGGGCCTCTCTCGAACACTCTCACTCACAACTTATAGCACTTCCAATCATTCCAAAAACAGTTAGAGAAGAGGTCGAAGGATCAAAAACTTATTTTAACTACAGAGATCGATGCGTTTATTGTGATATTATACATCAGGAACTTCGTCAAAAATGTCGTATTATAAGTGAAAATAAATCTTTTATATCAATTGCGCCATTTGCATCAAGATTTCCTTTTGAAACATGGATCCTTCCAAAGAAGCATTATCCAAGCTTTGAGCATATGGAGCCTTATCTTTATGGACAAGCTGCACAAATTTTATCTGATACCCTACAGAGGATGAATCAGGTGCTTGAGAATCCTCCATATAACTATGTCCTTCACACATCATCATTCTTAGAAACAGAGAAGGAGTATTATCACTGGCATTTTGAGATTATGCCAAAACTTACAAAGGTGGCAGGGTTTGAATGGGGGACAGGATTCTATATCAACCCAACTCCACCGGAGGAGGCAGCAGGATATTTAAGAGAGGTAAAAGAGCCATTAAATGTTTGAGCAGATTGATAGCTATAAATTCCTGAAATCTATCCTATCTATATCAAATTCTGATCTTCCCGTCTGGGAGAAAATAGACCAAATCATTAAATCCACCTCTATATCATTTTCATCAGAATGCCTATTCATTAAATCTGAGGAGATAAAAGAGGGTGGTTTTCTTTACAGCGTTAAAAAAGAGGGCAAGCCTTTTTTTGTAGACGGAGAATCTATCATAAAATCTGAAGATTTTCTACCTAAGGAGAGGTTTCTTATAAAGCCTTCGGCTGCATTTTTTCCGGTCCTTAATGGTTCACAATTTTTTGGAATCCTATATACAAGATTTTCAAAGAAGATTAGATTTTCAAGTGAAATAATAGATCTGTTGAGTATTGTTTCGAAAGAGATAGAAAAAAATCTAAGGTTAGAGAATCTTTCACAGAAGACTGAAAGGTACCTATCGGAGTTAGGGGCCTTCTATGAAGTTGGGAAGGCGATTACCTCAACACTCAAATTAGATGAACTTGTGAAACTTATTGTAGTTACGGGGCAAAAAATTCTTAGGGCAGACAGCGGGGTATTAAGGCTTAAAGAACAGGAGACGGGAGAATTGAAGGTTCAGTTTATGAGCGGAGATTTTGTTCAGAACCCCTTTGAGGAGAGGATTGCAAAAAGAGTATTTTATATGTGTATCCCTCAATCGATTAATCATTTAACTGAAGATAAACCTTCCTTTTCTATTGTTTGTGTTCCACTTATTAGAAGTAATGGAGGGGTTTTGGGTACACTTTCTTATTATAGGAACGGAACCGAGACTACGGGGTTTGATGAACGAGATATACGGTTCTTAGTGAGCATTGGAGAGCATATTTCAAGAGCCATTGAAAATGCTTATCTATATAAGAACCTTGAGAAATTAAATCAAGGATTAAAAGAGGCCCAAGAACTTCTTTTGTATAAAGAGAAGCTAAAAGCGCTTGGTGAGTTTGCAAACTCTATTGCCCATGAGATAAAAAATCCACTTGCCTCCATCGGCGGTTTCGCAAGGCGCCTTGATCGTCTACTTTTGAAAGAGGATCCAGAAAAGAGGTATGTCGAAACCATTATAAAGGAAGTAACACGTTTAGAAAAGATCTTAAATGATTTCCTTAAATATACTCACAGAGAATTAAATAATTTACAAGAGTGTGATATAAAGGATATTATAAAGGAAAGTCTCTCAATGTTTTGTCTTGAATTGAATAATAATGAGATTAAAATTATAAAGGAGTTCGCTCAGGGACTTCCTAAGATAAAAGGGGATAGAGATCAGCTTAAACATGCTTTCTTCCATCTGATCCAGAATTCCTTTGAGGCAATGAAAGGAGTGGGAACCC
>JBBIOI010000068.1:0-18420 GCA_037443425.1 Deltaproteobacteria bacterium | reverse complement strand
GGCCAGGATCGATATGCACAACAAGAATTGTTGCTGGTGTTGGGATCCCACAAATATCGGCTATAATGGATACAGCTGAAGTATGTCAAAAATACGATGTTCCATTAATTGCAGACGGTGGTATTAAATACTCAGGGGACATTACAAAGGCTATAGCAGCAGGAGCCGATTCTGTAATGATAGGGAATGCATTTGCTGGTACGGATGAAAGTCCAGGCGAGATTGTCCTTTATCAAGGGAGAAGCTATAAGGTATATAGAGGAATGGGTTCACTTGAGGCAATGAAAGAGAAAGAGGGTAGCAGGGATAGATATCTTCAGGGAGATGCTGATGAAACTAAACTTGTTCCTGAAGGGATTGAAGGTAGAGTACCATACAGAGGCGCTCTATCATTCTGTATCCAACAACTTATAGGAGGACTTAAAGCTGGAATGGGATATGTAGGGGCAAAGAATATCCAAGAATTAAAAAAGAAGGCAAGATTTATTCGAATAACATCATCTGGATTGAGGGAGAGCCATGTTCATGATGTTATTATCACAAAGGAGGCTCCAAATTATAGATTGGAATAGGATATTCAGGAGAAGCAGTGAAGAAGGCATTTATTATTTTACTGATTATAATATTTTCCCTTCTATACTATAGTGGCTTTTTAACTAAAAAGGAAACCCTGCCTTTATCTAAAGAATTTTTTTCGGCTGAAATCTCTTCAAGTTTTGATACGTCGTGGAGTATTAAAAAGAAGTCTCCTCCTGACAAAAAGGAATTAGACCACCTTTACCAGCTGAAATTGGATAAAGGGATAAGAAATCTCCCTATAATTTCATTTCTACTTATTCGCGAATCAGAGAGATTGATGAAGAAAGGTGATATGGAATATGCCATTGAGTTGGCCCAATATTCAATAAAATTCTCTCCAGACCATTTTGAACCATATTTTGGGTTGGCTCATGCATATTGGCACAAAAGTGTTTTAAATTTTCATCTTGTGATAGCCTCAATTTTTCAAGGTTTAAAGAAAAGGGTGTATTACTATCCAGATTCTTTAAAATTTTTTTATAACATCTTCTATATCCTCTCGAATGGAATCCTTATGACTTTTATAGTCTTAGGGATAGTAATCTTAATAAAATATATCCCATTATACTTTTATGATATAAGTAAAAATTTAAGTAAAGAGATATCTAAACTTATCATAAATAGCTTTAAGATAATCGTTCTTTTAATCCCATTTTTTCTTCGTTTAGATGTCCTTTGGGCAATACTCTTTTGGACAATCTTACTGTGGGGGTTTATAACTACAAAAGAGAGAAGGATTATTATACTTTTTCTTATAATTTTGGTATATGTTCCCTTTTCTTTAAGGTCATCATCATCCTTTTTAAATAGTCAGCATTCAGATATTATTTTTGGGATAAGCCATGCAAATCATGAAGGATTGGATGGATCGATCGAGAAAAAATTGAAAAATTGGCTTAATGTCCATCCTGATGACTCAGAGGTTCTTTTTTCTCTGGGATTAATGGAGAAAAGGCGCGGGAATTATTCGCAAGCAGAGGATTTTTATAAAAAGGCAATTCAATATAATCCTCAAATGGATATCGCATACTCCAATCTCGGCAACATATATCTAATACAGAAACTTACAGACCAGGCAATCTCATTTTATCAACAAGCCATAAATTTAAATCCCAACAAAGGGGCATATTACTACAATCTCTATAGGGCATATTCACAGGAGACATTCATATCACCCAAAGCTGATAAAGCATTTAGAAGGGCGAGGGAACTTGATCCAGAGCTTGTGGATTTCTATTCAAGAATAGATTCCCCCAATATTAATCGGATTATTATAGATGAAGTATTAGATTCAGAAAGGCTCTGGGACAGGCTATTTAATCAATTAATTGGCAAAGAGGGAATTCTATTTTGGTTTTTTAAAGCTTGGTTTGAGAAGATCCCGTCGAGGATCAATTTTTTGATTCCAATTCTATTTTTAGGATTTATTATTGGCTTATCAAGATACATTAAAACAAAGAAGTTTCTTACACGTTGTCCCATGTGTGGTAGTCCAACTTATAGATTTTATCTTGGAACCTTAGATGATGAATTTATATGTTTCAATTGCTATAGATTATTTATACAGAAAGAAAAACTTCATCCCAGAATAATGGAGAAGAAATCTGAGCAGGTCAAGGATTTTCAAAAACAGAACAAACTTGTTGGAAAATTTATTTCTTTTTTCTTTTCAGGCTTTGATTATCTGTGGAAGGGAGAATTCTTTAAGGGATTAATATGTGTTTTTGTCTTCTTTATTTTCATCTTAAGGTTTATTTATTGGGATGGTGTCATTAGTTCTTCATTCCTTCTACCATTCCCAAATCTTTTTATGATGATTTTATGGGTAGGCCTATTTATTATATTTTATTTAATTATTATTTGGAAGATTCTAAGACCAAAATCTGAAAGACCGGCAAAATAAAAATTTATTTAAAATTTTTTTATAAGGTTTTTTTATGGCATTACAGGGTACTTTAAAAGATTTTAGTATTACAGAGATAATTCAACTAATCGGTCAGCAATTAAAGACAGGAGTTTTAAGGGTAAGAAGGGGAAAGAACCTTGTAGAGATCTACTTTGTTGATGGAATGATTGTACATGTATATTCCAATTATCGTGGCAAAAAGGATCTGATCGGAGAAATATTGGTAAAGGCCCAGCTGATTACAGAGGAACAGTTGGAAAGGGTTCTAAGGATTCAAAAAGAGACTCTTAAATACCTTGGAGAAATCCTTGTAGAGCTTAAGCTCCTTACAAAGGAGGATATTCTCAAGGTAATCTCAACACAGATTTATGAAACCATATATGATTTATTCTGGTGGGAAGACGGTATTTTTAATTTCGATCTTAAACTGGTTGAAAGCTACAAAAAGATACCTTTTGCATTAAGCACTGAACAGGTCTTATTAAATATCCTTAGAATGGTTGACGAGTGGTCAGAGATCGAAAAGAAGATATTTTCACCCCATTTAGTATTTAAAAAGACAAAGACAATAGATGAGAAGTCAGGCGAAACTTTGACTTCTGAATCTGTATTAAAGGAGAAACTTACTTCAGAGCAGGAGTTGATTTATAACCTTGTAGATGGAACAAGGACAGTACAGGAAATTATAGATAGAAGTCTCTTAGGGAAGTTCAATGCAAGTGAAATATTAGTAGAGCTTTCAGAGATGGGTTTAATAGAGATTGTTGGAGTTAAGACACCAAGTTTAATAAAAAGGGTAAGGATGATAAACCTGAGGGGTGCTTTACCTTATTTCTATTATGGTTCATTTTTAGCCCTTATATTATTTTTGATCGCATATTTTAAGCCAGATTTAATGAACCATCTTTTAAAATCAAGGATAGAACGTGTGGATATAGACATTCCTACCTATATGGTTCATAAGTCTAAGTTAGATCGATTGAAAAATGCACTGGAGGTCTATTTTATAGAAAATGGGAGATATCCAGACCGCCTTGAAGAGTTAGTCACATCAAGGTTAATAAATAAAGAAGATCTCTTTTATAAGAAAGGTATTCCATACCAATATGAATTAAGGGATGGAAGATATCTCATAAGGCCGTAGCCACTTATTTATCCTTATATCTTTTGGAAAAGGTAAAAAAGATAATGGGAAGAGAAGGACTCTTTGATAAAATAATTATACTCGATTTTGGATCACAATATACACAACTGATTGCAAGAAGAGTTAGAGAATGTAAGATTTACAGTGAAATCCATCCATACAACCTACCATTAGAAAAGATCAGATCTCTGTCTCCAAAAGGTATCATTCTCTCAGGAGGGCCTTCGAGCGTATACGAAAAAGATGCCCCAAGATGCGACCCTGATCTTTTTAAAACGGGAATTCCGATATTGGGAATCTGCTATGGAATGCAATTGATAGCTCAAAGTTTAGGAGGTAAAGTTTCACACTCTGAAAAAAGGGAGTATGGAAATGCTCGTTTAATCATAGATAGACCAGCCAGATTATTCAAAGGAATTAAAGGAAGAGGGGAGTCTTTAAAGGTATGGATGAGCCACGGAGATCAAATTAAAAGACTCCCTAAGGGTTTTTATATATTGGCCCATTCTGAGAATACACCAATAGCAGCCATTGAGGATCCTGAAAAAAAGATATATGGATTACAGTTTCACCCAGAGGTTGTCCATACTCAAATGGGAAAGGTTATAATAAAAAATTTTTTATATGAAATTTGTAACTGTAAAAGAAAATGGACAATGGAGTCATTTTTAGAAAATACAATAATGAATCTGAGGAATACGATCGGTGATGAAAAGGTGATCTGCGCACTAAGTGGAGGTGTTGATTCTACGGTAGTTGCCGTTCTCCTTCATAAGGCAATTGGAGATAATCTGAGATGTATATTTGTTGATAATGGTTTATTAAGGAGTGGAGAAGCTTCTCAGGTAGTTAACCTATTTCGTCATCATTTTAGAATACCACTCACATACATTGATGCAAAGGATGTATTTCTTAAGGCCTTAAAAGGGGTAGTTGATCCTGAGGAGAAAAGAAAGAGGATTGGAAAGACATTTATTTCGATTTTTGAAAAAGAGGCTAAAAAGATTGGTAAAATAAAGTATCTTGCCCAAGGGACACTTTATCCTGATGTTATTGAAAGTGTTTCATTTAAAGGCCCATCTGCAAAGATTAAAAGCCATCACAATGTAGGTGGGCTTCCAGAAAGGATGAAGTTTACATTAATTGAACCATTGAAAGAGCTATTCAAAGATGAAGTAAGAGAGCTTGGAAGGATTTTGGGCCTTCCTGAAAAGATAATAAAGCGTCAACCATTTCCCGGGCCTGGACTTGCAATAAGAATAATAGGAGAAGTCACTGAAGGCAGATTAGAAATATTAAGAAATGCAGATGAGATCGTTCTGGAGGAAATGGATAAAAATAATTTAACAGATAAGGTTTGGCAATCCTTTGCAATATTACTTCCAGTAAAGACTGTTGGAGTCATGGGTGATGAAAGGACTTATGAAAATGTGATTGCCATAAGGGTTGTTGAAAGTCAGGATGGGATGACTGCTGATTGGGTCAGAATACCTTATGAGATATTGGGAAATCTTTCGAACAGGATTATTAATGAGGTAAAAGGGATTAATAGAGTGGTATACGATATCAGTTCCAAACCACCAAGTACAATTGAATGGGAGTAAGGGTCAATAAATGGAACGTTCCAATTTTATACATCTCCATGTCCATAGTCAATATAGCCTTTTGGATGGCGCAATTAGATTTGAAGAGGCAATCGATTTTGCTAAAAAATTTAGAATGGATGCCTTAGCAATAACCGATCACGGTAATATGTTCGGGGCAATAGAGTTTTATCAGATGGCTATAAAAAATGGGATAAAACCTATTTTAGGCTGTGAGGTCTATGTATCACCTGGCAGTAGATTCGATAAGAAGACAATAGATGGAGGCGATGGTTCTTATCATCTAACACTTCTTGTAAAGAACAAAGTTGGTTATTACAATCTTATAAAACTTGTAAGCCTCGGCTATATTGAGGGCTTTTATTATAAACCAAGGATAGATAAAGAATTATTAAAACAGTATCATGATGGTTTAATCGCACTCAGTGGTTGTGTAAAAGGAGAGATTTCCATTCATGCTTCAAGAGGAGATATGAAGAGGGCAATCGAGGCCTCTGAGGAGTATTTAAGGATATTTAATCAAGGGAATTTTTATATAGAGATACAGAAAAATGGTGTTGAGAATCAGTTAGAAATAAACGAAAGATTGATTGATATTGGTAAAAGATTATCTATTCCAATCGTTGCAACAAACGATTGTCATTATCTTCAAAAAGAAGATGCAAAGGCCCATGAAGTTTTACTCTGCATCCAGACAGGCAAGATTCTATCTGATAAAGATAGAATGAAATTTCCATCAGACGAGTTTTATTTTAAATCTCCAAAGGAGATGGCAGAACTTTTTCCTGAGATTCCGGAGGCAATTGAAAATACTAAAGTTATTGCTGATCAATGCAATCTCGAACTTAAGTTTGAGGAAAAACATATACCTAAGATTGAAGTCCCAAAAGGAGAGACAGCAGATAGCTATCTAGAGAAACTTGCCCATGAAGGACTTGAGAAGAGGTTAAGGAAATTCGAAGGGCAAAAAGATTTTAAACAAAAAGAGAAGATTTATTGGACTCGCCTTTCAGAAGAGTTAAAGGTGATTAAATCGATGGGTTATTCTGGATACTTCCTTATTGTCTGGGATTTTATTAATTTTGCAAAACAAAGGAGGATTCCAGTAGGTCCAGGCAGAGGATCTGCTGCAGGAAGTCTTGTGGCTTATGCCTTAAATATAACGGATCTTGATCCAATTGAGTATGACTTGATTTTTGAAAGATTTTTGAATCCCGGAAGAAAAAGTAGTATGCCTGATGTAGACGTTGATTTTTGTATGGAAGGTAGAGACGATGTTATTAATTATGTAATGGAAAAGTACGGGAGAGAGAAAGTTGCTCAAATAATAACATTTGGAAAGATGCAAGCCAGGGCAGTAATTCGGGATGTAGGTCGGGTTATGGGATTGCCTTATGGAGAAGTAGACCGAATTGCTAAACTAATACCAAATACATTAAATATCACACTTGATCAAGCATTAAAACAAGAACCAAGATTAGAGGAATTGATAAGAAATGATACAAAATTGCAATCTTTATTTTCAATAGCAAAATCACTTGAAGGACTTAGTAGACATGCATCTACCCATGCTGCAGGGGTTGTGATATCAAATAAACCTCTAATGGAATACCTTCCCCTATACCGAGGACAAGATGGTGAATTAATGACACAGTATCCTATGAAAGAGGTGGATGCAATAGGCCTTGTTAAATTTGATTTTCTTGGTTTAAAAACTCTTACAGTAGTTAATCATACGATTAATCTTATTGAAAGAAACCATGGAATAAAGATAGACCTTTCACAGATTCCATTAGATGATCCAGACGTTTTTGCCCTCCTCGGATCCGGTTCAACCTTAGGAATCTTTCAGCTTGAAAGCTCTGGCATGAAGGAGCTGTTAATAAAACTTAAACCAGAGAATTTCAAAGAGATTATTGCATTAGTTGCCTTATACAGACCCGGACCTCTTAGGAGTGGAATGGTTGATGAATATATTAAAAGGCGACATGGAAAGGAGACAATTCGTTATGAAACAAAGGAACTGGAAGAAATATTGAAGGATACATATGGAGTAATTGTTTATCAGGAGCAGGTGATGAGAATTGCGAGCACCCTCGCCAATTTTACTCTTGAGGATGCAGATATTCTTAGAAGGGCAATGTCAAAAAAAGATCCTAAAGAAATGCAGATGCAGAAAGAGAAATTTATTGAGGGTGCAAAAAAGAATCGTATTCATCCAAATAAGGCTGAGAGGATTTTTGATTTAATGGAAAAATTTGCTGAATATGGATTTAATAAATCCCATAGCGCTGCCTATGCCCTTATTGCTTATCAAACCGCCTACCTGAAAGCACATTATCCGGTAGAGTTTATGGCATCTTTACTGACAAGCGAGGCCCAGAATCCGGACAAAATAGTAAAGTATATAGGGGAATGCAGAGAGATGGGTATAGAGATACTGCCTCCAGATATCAACGAGAGTCATAAGGATTTTACAGTAGTGGGAAGCAAAATTAGATTTGGATTGGCTGCTGTAAAGAATGTTGGAGAGGCAGCAATCGATATTATTATAGGAGAGAGAGAAAACGGAGGTAAGTTTAAAAATCTTTTTGACTTTTGCAAAAGGGTAGATCTAAGAAAAGTTAACCGTAGGGTAATAGAAAGTCTTGTAAAGTGTGGGGCTTTTGACTTCTCAGGTATTTTCAGGTCCCAAATGCTGACTGCGTTGGATGATATAATTGAAAGGTGTCAATCCCATCAAAAAAAGGCTGGAGGGCTTCAACTAAATATGTTGATACCCCTTTCAAAAGAAGATGGATTTGATTTTCCAAATATTGAAGAATTTCCTGAAAATCAATTAATTAACTTTGAAAAAGAGACTATAGGATTTTACATATCAAAACATCCACTCGAGATTTATATAAATGAAATAAAGAAGTTCACCAATGAGGATACATCAACGCTATCAGCACTTCCCAATGGTTCAGAGGTAACGATATGTGGTATAGTAAGTAGTGTCAAAGAGATTTATACAAAGAAAAACGAGAGAATGGCTTTCATAAACTTAGAGGATATGAAAGGGTTTGTAGAGGTTGTCCTCTTTCCAGATGTCTATAAAACCTCTTTATCAATACTAAACGAAGGGGATCCAATAATTGTAAAAGGGATATTGGATATCACAGAAGAAAATGTCAAGATAAAAGGTGTTAAGATTTCATCGCTTTCAAATTACATATCTGATAAAAATAAGAAACTTCACATAAAAATTCCTCTATCTTCAATCTCTTCCTCTAAGATTAATGAATTGAAGGAAGCTATATTATCTAATCAAGGGGACTATAAAGTCTTTCTACATCTCATTGAAAATAATGACAAAGAAACGGTGATTGAATTATCAGATAGATATATGGTAAATCCATCGGAGGATTTTCAAAAGGATATTAGAGAAAGATTTAAATCTTTATCTTTAAGATTTGAGTGAGGAAATAAAACAGATGGTGAAGCATTATTTAGAATTTGAAAAACCACTTATAGAGATTGAAAAAGAGATCGAATATCTAAGGAAATTCTCTAATGATAGGTCATTACATAGTGAGTCACAATTGATGCATCTTGAAGAGAAGTTAAACAAGCTGAAAAAAGATATCTTTTCAAACCTAACAAATTGGCAAATTACACAACTTGCAAGGCATATAGATAGGCCCAAGACATCTCATTATGTTCAATTAATATTTGAAAAATTTATTGAGCTTCATGGAGATAGGGTTTATGGAGATGATCCAGCAATTATAGGAGGTATTGGTAAGTTCAATGGTAGATCGGTAGTTTTTATAGGTCATCAAAAGGGATCAGATTTAAAGGAGATGGCTCAAAGAAACTTTGGAATGCCTCATCCTGAAGGATGCAGGAAGGCTTTAAGATTAATGAAATTGGCAGAAAACTTTAAAAAGCCAATAATTACAATGATTGATACACCTGGCGCCTACCCCGGTATAGGAGCTGAGGAGAGGGGACAGGCTGAGGCGATAGCAAGAAATCTTAAAGTTATGAGTACATTAAGAACTCAAATAATCTCTATAGTTATAGGAGAGGGTGGGAGTGGGGGAGCATTGGCAATAGGAGTTGGTGACAGAATTTTAATGTTAGAGTATTCAATATACTCTGTAATATCGCCTGAGGGCTGCGCAGCCATACTTTGGAAGGATGGGAAAAAGGGAGACGTAGCTGCAGAGTCATTGAAATTAACAGCAAAAGACCTCTATAAATTGGGCATTATTGATGAGATTATAAAGGAACCATTAGGAGGTGCCCATAGAGACCCAGAGACGACGGCTAAAAACCTGGCAGAAGCCATAGAGAGACATTTAAGAGAATTGGAAGGGATCGAGATAGACGAATTATTGAAATTAAGATATGAAAAATTTAGGAAGATGGGTGCATTTATTGAAGAAGGTACATAAAATTCAAATTTATGCCTAAAAAGATTAATCTCTTACCCGAAGATATCTCTCAATCTATTGCTGCAGGCGAAGTTATCGAAAGACCTGCCTCTGTAGTAAAAGAATTAATAGAAAACTCCATCGACGCAAATAGTTCAGAGATAATAGTTGAATTAAAGTCTGGAGGACAAGAGCTTATACGAGTTATAGATGATGGGGAAGGGATTTATCCTGAAGATGTCCCGCTTGCACTTAAAAGATATGCAACAAGTAAAATTAGAAGATTAGAGGACCTTTATTCAATAAAAACACTCGGATTTAGAGGAGAAGCCCTTCCAAGTATTGCTGCTGTTTCGCGTATGATTATTATAACACGTGTGAAGGATTCGATTATTGGAACTAAAGTTATATGTGAGGGAGGAGAAATAAAATCTATCTCTGAAGTAGGTTGTCCTGTAGGAACTGAAGTTTTGGTCAAAGACCTTTTTTATAACATTCCTGTAAAGAGGAAATTTCTTAAATCGATTCAATCAGAATTACGTAATATACTAAATCAATTCCTGAGGTTAAGCCTTTCTTTTCCGTCCATATCGTTTAAGCTTATTCATGATGGTAAAATGGTTTACGAATATCCTAAGACAGAATCTCTTTTAGTTAGAATAGAAGCAATAATGGGGAAAGATATATATAGCCACTTAAAGAGAGTTGAATATAAAAATGAAGATATTGAGCTTTCTGGTTTTATAAGTCTTCCCGTGATTTCTAAATCAACTTCTGACTGGATTTATTTATACGTAAATAATAGATTTATAAAAGATCGTATAATTTATAGAGCAATAAATGAAGTCTATCGTCATCGAATAGGACCGGGAAAGTATCCTATCGTAATTCTCTTTTTAAATCTACCTCCTTCAAAAATTGATGTTAATGTTCATCCAACAAAGACAGAGGTAAAATTTAAGGATTCCGAAAAAGTCTTTAATTCTATCTTTTCCGCAATAGAGATGACATTAGAAGAGGAATTGAATAAATCCACAAGTGATTATGAAATTAAAGTATGGAAAGAAGATTCTTGTTTCGATTTTAATGAGAAACCCTATGAGATAAAAGAACCCGTTAGGGGATATCAATCAGTAGAAGATGGAGAAATATTTCAAAGGGAGATAACCTTAGAAAGGGCACATAGATTTCATCCTCTCTGTCAAATAAAGGGAACATATATTCTGTGTGAAGGTGAAGGGGAGTTAATTTTTATTGATCAACATGCAGCACATGAGAGGATTATTTTTGAAAAATTAAAAAAAGATTATAATGAAAGCCTTGTTAAAAAAGAAAAACTACTTATCCCAGTTCAGATAGAACTTTCTACCGAAGAATCTTTCATACTTGAAAACATAAAGGATACAATTTTAGATATAGGGTTTGAGATTGAGCAGATTGGTGATAGGCTTTATAGCATCTGTTCTATCCCTTCTTTTATAAAATTAACAGAGGTTAAAAAGATTTTAAGAGAGATAATAGATGATCTTATCCATTTCGATATAAAGAATAAGGGTAAAGAAATTATAAATAATATCCTTACAACCATTTCTTGCCATTCTGCTATCAGGGCTAACTCAATATTGAGGAAGGAAGAGATAGAAGAACTGCTTAAAATGTTATCCACGCTTGGTAGAGACTCCACATGTCCTCATGGTAGGCCAATCTTTTTTTCATTTCCAATAGAAGAGCTCGATAAAGAATTTAAGAGGAAGTAAAATTAAGAATTTTCGTTATAATCTAATCCATATTTCTCCAATCTGTAACGCATCGATCTAAAGTTAATGTGGAGTAGTTCAGCAGCCTTCTTTTTAATACCTTTTGTCTTATCCAATGCCTTTAAAATCAAGGTTTTTTCAATATCTGAAACAAACCTTTCAAGATCGATTCCTTCGTTAGGAATTTCGAGATCAAACGGTATCTTCTTTGTTGGAAGTTGGTCTTCTATATATGAATTTAAATTTTTTGGCGTTAACTCTTCACTTGTCTCGAGGGCGACTGCCCTTTCAATAATATTCTGAAGCTCCCTTACATTACCGGGGTAATCATAATTGAGAAGTATTCGAAGTGCATCTGGAGATATCCTTGAGATATTCTTATTTAATTCCTGGCTATACTTTTTTAAAAAATGTTCTGCAAGCAGCGGGATATCCTCTTTTCTTTCACGTAAAGGTGGTAGTTTAATCTGTATGACATTAAGGCGATAAAAGAGATCTTCACGGAATTTCTTTTCACGAACCGCCTCTTCAAGGTCTTTATTGGTTGCAGATATAATCCTTACATCTACTTTTATATCCTCTGTTCCTCCAACTCTTTTAAACTCTTTGTCTTGAAGAACCCTTAGGAGTTTGACTTGCATCAGAAGTGGTAATTCACTAATTTCATCTAAAAAAATTGTACCACCATCAGCTATTTCAAAAAGTCCCTTTTTGGTTGATATTGCATCAGTAAAAGCGCCTTTCATATGTCCAAAGAGTTCACTTTCAATAAGGGCTTCTGGAATCGCACCACAATTAAGTGTTACAAATGGTTTATCCTTTCGAGGGCTGTTAAAGTGTATTGCCTTTGCGACCAATTCTTTTCCCGTTCCGCTCTCACCGGTAATTAATATATTTGTCTTTGTAGGTGATACCTTCTCCAAAAGTTCGTATATTGCCATCATTTTGGGACTCTGTCCAATAATATTCTCAAAATGAAAACGATCTCTCACTACCTTTTTTAATAATATATTCTCACTTTGCAGACTTCTTTTTTCGAGGGCATTTTTTATGATAAGTTTTATCTCTTCTATTTTAAAAGGTTTTGTAATATAATCATAAGCCCCTTCCTTCATAGCCTTTATGGCTGTATCGGTTGATGCGTATGCAGTAATCATGATGACAACTGTTTCTGGTGAGGCATCCTTAATCTTTTTTAAGGCTGTGATTCCATCAATCCTTGGCATTCTTATATCCAGGAGAGCAAGGTCAAAGATATCATTTTCTATCAGCCTTAAGACTTCTTCTCCATTTGATGCCAAAGTGACTTTATATCCCTCCTTACTTAGCATGATATCGAGAAATTCTCTCATGCTCTGCTCATCATCAGCTACAAGTATCTTTTCGTAAGCCATTATAAAAACCTCAAAAATTTATTTAGGTATATGGTAAAAAAATGCTAAATGTGGAACCTTTACCCAATTCACTCTCCACTTTTATTAGACCATTGTGATTCTCTACGATTTTGTGGACTATTGATAAACCCAATCCCGTTCCACCCTCTTTAGTGGTAAAGAAAGGTTCAAAAATCTTTTCCCTGTTTTCTTTCGGAATACCCTTACCAGAATCACTCACAGAGATTACGATCCATTTATCACCATCAACACTTTTTCCAGAAGGAGGATATAGATTGTCAATCAGTTTTTTACTGTACTCCTGTAATCGGATTTTTATCTCTCCCCCATCTGTTATAGATTGGGCTGCATTTGTAAGTAGATTCCATAATACTTGTTTCATTTGGTTAGGGTCAATCATTGCTTTAATATTCATATTAGAGAAATCATTCTTAATCCTGATAGTTTCCCGGAAAAAAGGCGAATGTTTAAAGAGTTCTACTGTTTCTTCAATAATCTTCCAAATCTCACAAAGTGATTTATGGGTCTGAGGGGGTTGAGCAAAAAGTAAGAAATCCGTTATTAACTGATTCAGCCTTTCTGATTCTCTTAGAACAATATCCATCAAATTTTTTTGATAGTTGTTTAATTGAAGTTCTGACTTCAACATTTGAATAGACCCACTTAATGAGGCAAGAGGATTTCTTATCTCATGTGCCATCCCAGCAGCAAGAAGTCCTATGGCTGCCATCTTATCAACCCTTTTAATCTGCTCTTCCATTTCCTTGAATTTAGTGATGTCTTGAAAGATTAATGTATATCCAATCATGGCTCCATCCGGTCCGGTAAGTGGCGATATGGAAAAGCCTAAATATGTCTTTTTACCATCATGACCATTTAATTGAATCTCATACCGATGATAATCAGGCATAAAAGAAGAATCATCTTTTCTTAATTCATTAATGATTCCATTTATGCCTGGGAAAAGAGTATCAATTGAAATATTCATCAACTCTTCTGCTCGTCGATTTAAAATCTTTTCTGCAGTCTTATTTAAAAAATTAATTCTTCCTTCAAGGTTTATAGTCAAAAGACCGCTATCCAAGCTCTGGATTATATTTCTATTAAAATTTTCAAGTTGATGGTAATCTGCTTGCTTCTGGGAGAGTTCTTTTTTCTTCTTTTTTAACTCTTCGGAGATTGTACTGCTTAAAAATGCAACGATATAGAATGTAGCGATATATATAATCAGCGAATAAAATATCTGGCTTCCTTCGTAAAAATAGTATTCTCCAGCTGGGTTAATCCAATTATTGAGCTGAAGTAGTAATAGTAAACTATAAAGCAGAGAGGAAAGAGATGCAAAAAAGAAAGCCCCGCGTTTATAGAAGATAATACTACTCCCGATGATCGAGAAAATATAGGCTATAGGGAAGAAGCTTTCCTTTCCACCAGTAAAATAGATAAGACCAGTTATAAAAAGATGATCGATGAATATTTGGATAAATGTGAATCTCCCAAGGTCCTTTACCTTTCTAAGGTATATGGCATAAAATATTGTAACGAGATAAAAAAGGCTTATAAAATAATAAAAATTGTTATTCAGGTTTATAAAGAAGTATTTCTTTTCAGAAATCTGAAAAATGAATGTAATGGCAAGGAGCAAAGTTAGAATAATAATTCTACATAACATTAAGCCCTTAACATTTTTCAGCATTCTTATCCCCCAATCGCTGAAGCCATCTGGAAGATAGGAAGATACATGGATATAACAACGCCTCCTATAACTACACCTAAGAAAATCATAAGGAAGGGTTCAAGAAGGGATGTAAGATTTCCTACTGCCACATCTACCTCTTCCTCATAAAAGTCAGCAATCTTTGAGAGCATAGAATCAAGGGCACCGGTTGACTCACCAACCGATACCATTTGAATAACCATAGGAGGAAAGACCCCACTTCTACCAAGAGGTTCTGCAATTGTTTCTCCTTCACGAATACTTGCCCTTGCATTTAGGATTGCCTTCTCAATGGTTTTATTCCCAGAGGTTTTTGAGACAATTGCAAGTCCATCCAAAATAGGCACTCCACTACTGACAAGTGTACCCAGAGTCCTTGAAAATCGAGCCACAGATACTTTTTGAAATAATGGCCCAAAAACAGGAAGTTTTAAGAGGAGACGATCGATTAGGGTTTTACCGTTTTCAGTCTGATAATATTTTCTTAATGCGTAAAAGAGTAAAATGACAGCAGGTATAACAATAATAATATATTTCTTTATTAACTTACTTAAGGTAACAACAATAAGGGTTGGAAGAGGCAATGTTTGGCCTGCTGATCTAAACATGGTTTCAAATACTGGAATGACAAATATCATAAGAATCATAACAACTATGATAGCAACCCCAACGATTACAGAAGGATAGACAAGGGCAGATTTAATCTTCTTTTTTAATGCCTCAGCCTTTTCAATATAATTAGCTAAACGCGTAAGAATGCTATCTAATATACCCCCTTCTTCTCCTGCAACTACAAGATTTGTATATAATTCATTAAATGTTGAGGGATGCTTTTTAAGGGCTCCGGCAAAAGTTGAACCGCTTTCAACATCCTCTCTGATTTCTCGAATAATATTTCTGAAGGTCTTGTTTTCCTGTTGTGATGCAAGGACCTCCAACGACTGTACAAGTGGCAATCCTGCATCGATCATGGTGGCAAGTTGTCTTGTAAAGATGGCAATAGACCTTTGTTTAACCTTCTTTTTAAAAGGAAGGGAGATTTTTATTTCTTTCCCTTTTGCAACAATCTTTGTTGGGATTATATTTTGTTGCCTTAAGTGGATACGTAAAGCGGATTCACTTGGTGCCTCTGTTTCCCCTTTCTTTATAATTCCTTTAAGTGTTTTTCCTTCCCATTTATATACTGGCATATTTTTTTCCTTTCAAATTAATTTATCCTGTTTTTAAAAATTTATCTTTTTTACCCTGAAGTATATTAGATGTAGAAAGCATCTGTTTAAACTCCTCCAGGTTATGGCTACGCTCCATAGCATCTTCAACAGATATGATGTGTCGTTCCACAAGAGAAAGGAGGGCTTGATTCATAGTTTGCATCCCGAATTTTGCCTGCCCGACCTGCATCAGTGAATAAATCTGTTGAATTTTATCCTCACGGATCAGGTTACGAATAGCAGCGTTCGGAATCATAATTTCCATAGCAAGGGCCCGGCCTTTACCACCCATCTTAGGAATAAGTTGCTGCGCAAGAACACCCTCAAGAACAAATGATAGCTGAGTCCTAATCTGAGTTTGTTGATATGGAGGGAAAACATCAATAATTCGATTGATCGTCTCAACGCACGAATTGGTATGTAGTGTTGCAAAAGTTAAGTGCCCTGTTTCTGCTGTAAGAAGAGCTGCTTCAATGGTTTCAAGGTCCCTCATCTCACCTATCAGGATGATATCTGGATCTTGCCTTAAGATATGCTTTAATGCAGATGCAAAACTTTTTGTATCAGAGTTTACCTCACGTTGATTTACTATAGATTTTTTATGTCTATGTAAGAATTCGATAGGATCTTCAATCGTAATTATATGCGCACTTCTTTCATTATTTATTTTATCAATCATAGCTGCAAGTGTTGTAGACTTTCCAGTTCCAGTCGGGCCAGTAACCAGAATCAATCCCTTTGGTCTTTTAATCAATTCGTTAACGATAGGGGGGATTCCTAATTCTGAAAAGCTCAGGATGTCGAAAGAGATTGCCCTGAATGCCCCTGCAACTGCTCCTCTTTGCATATATATATTGCCTCTGAAACGACTTAGCCCTTTAATTCCAAAAGAAAAATCTAATTCTAAATCTTCTTCAAATCTATGTCTCTGTGCATCTGTCAAAACGCTATAGCAAAGTCTTTTTGTATCTGCTGCAGTGAGGATAGTATTATCAAAGCTTGTTAGTCTACCATCAATTCTAAATTGTGGCGGAGCACCTGTTGTGATATGTAGATCGGATGCCTTTTTCTCAATCATTACTTCAAGTAGTTGTTGTAACTCTACCATATTTATTACCTCTCTAAAATATTTTTATTAACGATCATCCATTGTTGTTCTTAAGACCTCTTCAATCGTTGTTATCCCCTCTTTAATCTTAAGAATTCCACTCTGTCTAAGGGTTTTCATGCCAAGCCTTATAGCCTCCTTTTTAATCTCTGAGGTTGAGGCACGCGCAAGGACAAGTTCCTTTATCTCCTCTTTCATAGGCATAACTTCATATAATCCAATACGTCCTTTATAACCGGTATTATTACAGATTGGACATCCCTTTCCTTTAAAAGTCGGAAAGGTTTTAACTTCATCAGGCGGGATGCCTAAATCAATCAAGAGCTGAGGATGTACCTTTATGGGTTCCCTACAATCCATACAGATTTTACGAACCAGCCTTTGAGCAACAATCAGGATGACCGCCGAAGAGATCAAAAAAGGTTCTATTCCCATATCAATCAATCTTGTAATCGTGCCGGGTGCATCATTTGTATGGACCGTACTTAAGACTAAATGGCCTGTAAGGGCTGCCTGGATAGCAATCTGAGCTGTTTCAAAATCACGTATCTCACCTACCATGATTATATCAGGGTCCTGTCGAAGAAAGGCCCTTAACGCAGACGCAAAAGTAAGACCAATCTCTTCATGCATTTGGACCTGGTTTATACCCATGAAATTATATTCAATAGGGTCTTCAGCAGTTATTATATTTTCTGTTTCTTTATTTAATTCTGATAGGACTGAATAGAGTGTTGTAGTCTTTCCACTTCCAGTAGGACCTGTTACAAGGATCATTCCAACTGGCTTATGAATTGCGTTTTTCAAATCAGCAAGTGAAGATTCTTCAAAACCAAGTTTTGTCATATCCAATTGTAAGGCAGATTTATCTAATAATCTTAACACAACCTTTTCTCCAAAAAGGGTAGGGATAGTAGAAACACGAAAATCCATCTCCCTCCCTTTTCCGAGACGTAACTTAATCCTTCCATCCTGGGGAAGACGTTTCTCTGCGATATCAAGCTTAGCCATAATCTTTAATCTTGATACTATGGCATTTTTTATCTGAATGGGAAGTAACATCTCACGTCTTAAGACTCCATCTATTCTGTATCTAACACGAAATGTCCTCTCATATGGCTCAAAGTGGATATCACTTGCACCAACCTTTATAGCCTTAATAAGAATCCCATTTACTATCTTGATTATAGGGCCTTCGATTTCAACTGTTTCATCTGTTGAAGTCTGCTGGGTTTCGATAACCTCTATGTTTTCAACAGCACCATGAACTAATTTGTCAAAATCGTCTAAATCGACCATATCATCTTCTAAAGCGATTCCATTATTTGTCCCAGAAGACTTCTCATCATCTAATGTATAATCCTCAGGCTTAAAACTGATCGATCCTAAACCTGCGACATTTCCTCCACCACCGTAATATTTCTTTATTGCATCAACTATCTCAGTTTCAGACGCAACAACAGGTTCAACATTAAAACCTGTCATAAATTTAATCTCATCTATTACCAAAATATTACTTGGATCCGCCATTGCAAGGGTTAATTTTGACCCAACTCGATTAACTGGAATAATAAAGTAT
>JBBIOI010000067.1:0-18730 GCA_037443425.1 Deltaproteobacteria bacterium | reverse complement strand
AACTATCCCTTCTATGAAGGCGAAGAGATTGAGGAAAATGGAGAAGAAAATGAAGAAGAACCTGAATCCAAGCCTCAGCCTACTACAAATGAACGTGTTATTTCACCCCAAATTGCATATCTCATGACACATCTCCTTGAAGGGGTTGTCCAACATGGAACTGGTCAAAGGGCAAAGGTTCTTGGAAGACCAGTAGCCGGCAAGACCGGTACATCAAGTGATTTTGCCGATGCATGGTTTATTGGTTATACTCCTTCATTAATTGCTGGGGTCTGGGTTGGTTTTGATGACAAGACTTCACTTGGGCCAAATGAGACAGGTGCTCGAGCTGCATTACCAATATGGATTTATTTTATGAGCAATGCCCTAAAAGATATGCCGATAGAGGCATTTAAACCACCCGAGGGAATTAAATTTGTAAAGGTAAATTTAGAGACCGGTTTGCCTGTTGATGGTGATACGAAAGATAGTATATTGGAAGCCTTTATTGAAGGGAATCTTCCCTCTCGGATGGATGATGAAAAAACTACATCAGTATATCCTACAAAAGCCATAACTTCAAAAGACCAATATCTACCGCCACCAGCTCAGGGGTATTAAACTCAATTCAAGGTAATAATATAGTTCTTCTCCCATTATAACGTTCTGTATCATATTGGGTCTTAACATCAACTAAATTTAATCTTCCAATCGCCTCTTCAAGTGGAACCGCAGTTATTTTACCGTTTTTATAACTCACCATCTTCCCGAACTCCTCCTTAACAATCAAATCTACAGCAGCAATACCAAAGTATCGTCCCATCCTTCTATCATAAGCACATGGGGCGCCTCCTCGCTGAAGGTGACTTAGGGAAATACTCCGGGTCTCGATCTTTGTGATTCTATTAATCTCTTTTGCTAAAAACTCACCTATCCCGCCCAGCGTCTTGTGGCCAAAGCTATCCACTTCATTATTTTTAGAAATCTCATACATCCCAACCGGTTTTGCTCCCTCAGCTACTACAATTATATCATAGCGGGCTCCTTTCCTTCGGCCTTCAAAAACAAGATTACATACTTTTTCTATCTCAAAATCAAACTCAGGAATTAATATTATATAAGCACCACTTGACTCCCCTCCCTCAAGGGCTAACCACCCAGCATGCCTTCCCATAGTTTCAACAACGAATATCCTTCTATGAGAACCTGCAGTTGTTCTTAATCTATCTATCTCTTCTGTTATCACATTTACTGCGGTCTCAAAACCCAATGTATAATCCGTACCAGAGAGGTCCTTGTCTATCGTCTTCGGTATCCCTACAATCTTTACACCTCTGAGAAATAATTTATGTGCAACTCCAAGAGTATCTTCCCCTCCTATGGCTATCAAGTAATCAATTTTAAATCTCTCTATATTTTCTAATACAATCTGAGAACAATCCTTTTTAGGATCGAATGGGTTTGTCCTTGAAGTACCAAGATTTGTTCCACCATATCG
Source organism: Deltaproteobacteria bacterium (assembly GCA_037443425.1). Lineage (GTDB taxonomy): Bacteria > Desulfobacterota > BSN033 > BSN033 > UBA1163 > JBBIOI01. The sequence continues at coordinate 17,253 of JBBIOI010000067.1, read as the reverse complement.
ATCCCATGTCCTTACCATCTCTTCTGTTAGGGTTATTATCCTTGGGAATGGAAAATCTTCATCTCCATCAGGTTTAACCAATCCCTTCCAGCCATCTCTTATTCCCAAAACCTCATACTGAACCCTACGCGCCTTCTGGAGTCTGTCATCCAAGGCTGTTTTTACAACCCACTTAATAGCTGGATTTAATCCTGCGCAATCACCTCCACCAGTGAGGATTCCAATCCTTCTCTTTTCCATATCCTTCACCTCAATTTAATAAATTTTTTTACAAAAGGTTACTCGGTCATTTCCAGGATAATAATAATCTGAAACCCTTGCAACCTCTCTAAATCCATTACGTATATAAAATCTTTGTGTCCTTTCATATTGGGGAATACTTGAAGTATCTGCAAGAATCATTCTCCCTCCTTGCCTTTTCACAGATTCTTCCAAAAAGCTCAAAAGTTTTGAACCAATGCCTTTGTTTTGCCATTTTGGATTAACAGCAATCCAATATAGGTCAAATGTCCCTTCTGTCATTGGGGCAGGTCCATAGCATATATAACCTACTGGCTTATCCTGACCATCAACAATACAGTAAATAAAATAATCCTTCTGATCCTTATTGTTCAATACAATATCTATAATCTCTATTGCAACATCAATCTCTACCTGTGTAAATACTTTTGAATCTGATAAAATAGAAAATAGAATACTTCGGTCATCCTTTCTTAGTGGTCTAATATCCATAAATTAATATATTAAAATTTAAAATTTTTAAAATTGCGGTCATTGTTGTGGAAGAAGGAAGGATCCCTTCTCCACAATCTTTATCAATGTCCCAGATTGAATGAACTGCTTGGGAGAAAATCCATTTAATAAAGTCACTTCTTTTAATCTTTTATTTGAAATCCCTAAAGAGTTAAGTATATTCTCAAGGCTGTCTGATTTTTTTATAGAAACGATGCGAATACGATCAGGCTGTACATTAATCTTTTTAGGGTCTGTTAATTCATTAAAATTTCTCATAGTATTTTCAAATATGAATCTATAGCTTTGAAATCTATTAACATCTGTAATCCCATGGAAAATAAAAATAATTTTATCCTTCTCAATGAAATAAGAAAGGACCCTTAATATTCCTTTCTGTGTTCTAATATCTGAAATACATCGCTCTGAAGGAAACCCATTGATTATTGTCCTCTCGTAGATCAGCACCTCAGCTCCAGTTTGTGAAATAAACTTCCTTGCTACCTCTCTTGAAGAAATAGCCTTTGTTAGGGAAAGTAAGATTATTGCATCCTCAGATTTACTAATCATTTGAACCTTTGATGGAGTATTATTCAGTTTCCAATTATTAGGTACTGGAAATTGAAATTTGAGCAGGGGATGATAAAATATATTTTCACTAACATAGCCCTGCCTTGGGTCTTCTCCATATACAAGTCCATCGATTCTCTTTAAGTATTCATCTCTACCCACTTTAAATTCTCTTAAACCTATCCTTTCTTTCCACTCCTTTGCTGCCTTTCTTACTCTCTGAATTCTATCTTCGGGACTTGGATGTGTAGAAAACCAACCAGGGAGTCCACTTCGGTCTGATCCAGGATTCATCTTCTCGAGTATCTCAAAAAAGTTAGCCATATGGATTGCATCGTAACCAGCTTTACTTGCATACTCAACTCCCAAATCGTCAGCCTCTCTTTCATTATCCCTGCTAAACTTTAAAAAAAGCATTCCAACACCCAATTGGGTAATACTTGTCAATACCGGTGAATCAATTAAGATGGATCCAATACCCAATCCTATTTGAGCAAGCTGGGCTTTGCTATATTGTTGGGCTGAATGACGTGCAGTTATATGGCCAATTTCATGTCCCATTACAGAAGCCAATTCTGCTTCGTTATTTATGGCTGCGAGGATACCCCGACTAAAATATACAAATCCTCCTGGAACAGCAAAGGCATTTAGGACTGGAGTATCCACAATTTTTACATTAAAAGGCAAATTAGGTCTATGTGAGACTACCCTTAATCTTTGGCAAATCTCATTCAAATATGAATTTAACCTCTCATCATCATAGATTCCATATTTTTGAATAATCTCTTTATCCGTTTCTTGGCCGAGTTTAATCTCATCTGATTCACTCAAAAGCATCAATTCATATCTTCCAGTAACAGGATTTACTGCACATGACACTATTAAAAAAAGACTGATTATGAAAAATAAACCCTTTAAAAATGTAAATTTCCTTATCATTTTTTAAACCATATATATAAATGAGTGGCCCTAAACTGTCATTGCGAGGCGAAGTCGAAGCAATCTTTAGAATTGTCATTCCGAGCGGAGCGAGGAATCTTTGAGATTGCCACACCCTTCGGGCTCGCAATGACTTCATCGGATTGCACGCACCCTTTGGGTGCTCGCAATGACCGATAAAAGGCCATTTTTAACATAAGTCCCCAATCTTTTAAGGACTTTTTCAGAAGTCTGGTTTATTAATAATATTTAGCATAAAAATTTAATCATTACAAACAGTAGAAGCTAATTCTAAAACGAATAAAATTGAAGCAAAGTGATTTTTAATATGCAATCCAGTCCTATTTTACAAAAATTTCCTTCCCTTCGTGGCAATCGCAGAAGGGAGCGAGGTATTTTTTAGTTTCATATATGAGGTGCTTTCGAGAAGTAATATATTCTTTAAAAATGAGATTGCCACACTTCGCTCGCAATGACAATATACAGTATTAAAAATACTTTTTCAGAAATCTTATAACAGGAACAGGACAAATTCATTTTTTGACTTAAGTCAATGCGATTCTTTTAAACTTCTGCTATTTTTTAAATAAAATGAAAGGAGGTTTTTTAAGATGAGATGTCCGGGACAAGATCCAATGTTTTGGAAACCAGGTGATGTCTTTGAAATTCCATGTCCAAAATGTGGTTATGGAGTGGAATTTATGAAATATGATGTAAAAAGAAGGTGCCGTTGTGGGCATGAAATAGTAAATCCCAAAATAAATTTTGGCTGTGCAGAATGGTGTCCATATGGAGATACATGTATTGAAGGTTTACCAGAGGAGATGAAAGCAAAGACAAAAGAAGAAAAGAAAAACCGATTAAGGGAAAGGGTGGCCCAGGAGATGAAAAGATATTTTGGAGAAGATCAAAAACGTATTAATCATGCAATGAAGGTAGCAAAATATGCAGAAGACATATTGAAGATAGAAGGCGGTGATCCTTTGGTTATCCTTGCCGCAGCATATCTTCATGATATTGGAATTAAAAAAGCAGAAGAAAAATACGGAAAATCATCTCCAGAACTTCAGGAAAAAGAAGGAGCTGAAATTGCAAGGGAAATTTTAATGAAATTAAATATACAGAGGACAATCATTGATGAAATATGCGACATCATTTCACACCACCATCATCCAAGACAGAAGGAGACTCTCAACTTCCAGATTATTTATGAAGCTGATTTAATTGTAAACTTTGAAGAAGGTGAATTTGAAAGTAAAGAGATTTTTAATGAAATTATAGAAAAGTCCTTTAAAACCCAAACAGGAAAACGAATTGCAAAGGGGCTATTGAATTAGGGAGAGTCATATTCTCTGAGATTTTTCTTCATCAATCCCTCATAAATATAAATAAAAAATAAAATTATCTCACCTCAGGTTTATAGAACTTTTTAACCAAAAAGATCCCTGCTTATTAAAATTTCAAAATAATACAATAATTTCAATAAATTAGGAAAATTTTACAGGTTTTAATTTTTTCTTGACAAATTTTTATGAATAATTTAATAAGTCTTAGTGAATATTTTCTCATATAATTCATTAGAGGGTTAAAGTTGATCGAGAAAACGGATGTTGCTATAGTTGGTGGAGGGATTGCTGGAATAACAGTTGGTCTTGAATTAGAAGCGATGGGTATTAAAAGCACGATTATTGAAAAAGATGCCTCTATTGGAGGTTTAGCCTCTCGCTTCTGTTGTAAGGCTTCTGAATCTTGTAATAAATGCTTCTCTTGTGTTGTTGATAAAAGAATTTCTGAGACTTTAGTAAAAAGATCCCTCAATATATTGACCCAAACTGAACCAATTGCCTTAACCGGGACAGCCGGCAATTATACCCTTCTTCTCAGAAAGGATAAAGAGAAATTAAAGTTAGAGACTTCAACAATAGTTATTGCAACTGGAATCGAACCATATGATGCAACCCAAAAAGTAGAATATGGTTATGGAAGGTATAAAAATGTTATTACAGCAAAAGACCTTGACGAGATGCTTCGTCAAAAAGGGAAATTTATTCGGCCATCAGATGGAAAAATACCAAAAAATGTTGCCTTCTTCCAATGTGTGGGTAGCAGAGACGAATCAATCGGAAATCTATATTGTTCACAGGTCTGTTGTGCATATGCCCTGAGATTGATAAAATCACTTAGACATCTATATCCTGAAACGGTCTTTACATTCCTTTATATGGATATACAGCCTGCCGGAGTATCTTTTAAAAAATTTCTTGATTCATGTCGTAGCGATAAAGGGATTCGTTTCATAAGAAGTCTACCTTCAAAAATATATCATTCTCCTCGGTCAGAAGATCTAAGGGTAAGATTTATAAATCCAGAAGTTGGAGAAGTGGTTGAAGAAACTTTTGATTTGATTGTCCTCTCCGTTGGTATTACCCTTGGAAAAGATTCAGGCCTCATATCCAAACTCTTCGATCTAAAATATTCAGTGGATGGATTTTTTCAGGATCCCTCTCCAGAAAGGGGTATCTTTATAGCAGGTGCTTGCAGCGGTCCAAAAGATATCGACCGTTCAATACTTCATGCAAAATCAACTGCCCTTAAAGTAAAAAATTTTTTAAAAGGATTAAATTAAATGGTCAGGATTGGTGTTTTTATAGATTCAATGGGGCAAACAATTCCATTAACTTTCAGAGAAAAAATCTTTTCCATACTAAAAGAAATACCTGAAATTAAATTTGTTATAGAAGAAGATAACTTAACTTCAAACGATAGCCTTAAAAGAATGGCTAAATCCCTCGAAAAAGGTGACATAGATAGAGTTCTCATCATAGGGGGAAGCCCGAAGATTTATGAATCCTCTTTTCAAAGATTTGGCTATCCTACTACGTTAAACCCATATCTATTTAATGTGGCTAATATTCGAGAACAGTTACTGTGGGTTTTACCAGAGAAAGATGCCCTGGAAAAAGTAAGACATGTAATTCTAAAATCTCTTCAAATTCTACGTCTTCTAAAACCCGTAAAAAGTGAAGAGATAACACTTAAACCCGAGGTCCTAATCGTTGGGGGAGGAATTTCGGGTATTTCTACAGCACTTGCACTTGCAGGCTCAGGGATTCATGTAACTATTATTGAAAAGGAGAAAAGGCTTGGTGGATGTCTAAACGATTTAAGAATATTCTATCAAGACCTTGAAGATGCTCATAAATGGATCGATGAAAAAATCTCAGAGGTCTTGAAAAACCCAAATATCGATGTCTTAACTCAGAGCCAGCTTATTAATCTTAAAGGCTTCATAGGCCGTTTTAAAGCCAGGGTGAGAAAATCTGATGGTTCTGAAATCATATTTTATCCATCTGTAATAGTTGTGGCCTTGGGATTCGAAAGGGAAATCGAAAAGAAAGGAATATTTGAACATCATAAGGTCAAAACAATCTCAGAGGTTGAAAAATGGATTTCAGAAGAAAAGGGTCCAACCCTTTACTGGGGCGAAAAACAGGTTCAAACAGTAACATTTATTCTCGATATCGTAAATGAAGATATAAAGATTGATTCTATAAATGCCATAAAACAGGCCCTCGTCTTACAGGAAAATTTTCAATGCCAGTCAATAATCCTGTGTAAAGATGTAAAGGTCTCATCAGATGGAATGGAACGTCTTTATCGCAGGGCAAGAGAGGAAGGAGTCCTTTTTTTTAAGTATGATGAACCTCCAAGATTTTCATTGGTTGACGGACAATTCCAGATAGATATAAAAGATACATCTGTTATCAAAAGGGAAGACCAATGGCCTGTATCAATAATTTCAGACATTATAGTTTTAAGCGAAACCTTTAAACCGAATCCACTAAACGAAACGATCTCAAAAATCCTTGGAATTCATCTCGGTGAAAATGGCTTTCTAATGGAAGATAATCCCCAGCTTCTCAGGATTAGGTCAAATCGTCGGGGGATATTTATTGTGGGTGGGTGTAGATTTCCACAAACTCTAACAGATGCATTGATAGAAGCAAATGCCGCCTCGCAGGAGATTATAAACATTTTAGGAAATGGGGTTTTTACATATGACCTCTCAGTTGCAGAAGTAGACCCAAATAAATGCGCACTTTGTTTTACATGTCCAAGGCTATGTCCACATTCTGCTATCACAATTGAAAAATATTCTGAGAAAAATATATACTTTACACCCATAAAAGGGGAGTCAGTAAAATGGTGGGCTGCAAAGGTTGATCCTTCGTCATGCTATGGTTGTGGAATCTGTGTTTCAGAATGTCCTGCAAAGGCTATAACGCTTCATCATATACCAGCAGAATTGATTTACTCCCAGATGGGGCTTTCAGATATAAAAATTTAGGAGTAAAAATGGAAGACTTCCAACCAAAGATTATTGCATTCTGTTGTAACCAATCAGGATACCCTTCTTTTGATATGGCAGGCCTTCTGAGATTAGAGGTCCCCAAAAACGTTGAGGTTATTCGTGTTCCATGTGCAGGAAGGATTGAAACAATCTATTTACTTAAGGCATTTGAAAATGGTGCCGATGGGGTTATTATCTTTGCCTGCTACGATGAAAATTGTCAATTCCTTAGGGGTAATCTACGCGTAAAAGGCCGTCTTTCGTATGCACATAAACTTATGGAAAAGGTTGGGCTTGAAAAGGAAAGATTAGAAATATGTTATCTTGCAACAAATCACGGGGTTAGAGTAGCAGAGACGCTTAGAAGGAAAGCAATTGAATTAAAAAAATTGGGGCCAAATCCACTTAAGCCACAATGATTAAGTTTTAATTGATTAGCAGGAGGAATCCATAAATGATTAAGGCAGAACAAAAACCAATTGAAGAGATATTAAAATATATTGAGCCATACAAAAGGATATTACTTTCAGGATGCGGGGCCTGTGTCACAGTATGCCATGCTGGAGGAGAAAAAGAGGTAGAAATTCTTTCATCAGCCATTGCTATGTCCCGTAAGAGAATAGGAAAACCTCTCGAAATTTTGCAATACACCCCAGCTCGTCAGTGTGAACCAGAATTTGCCATGGAGTTATCAGAATATGTAGAAAAGGTTGAAGCTGTGGTATCACTCGCCTGTGGAGTTGGAGTTCAAACGATCGTAAGGCATTTTCCAAAAACTCCAATCTTCCCTGGAGTGAATACGACATTTTTGGGAGAAACCATATCTCATGGATTATGGGAGGAACGGTGTCAGGCATGTGGTAATTGCATACTCGAAAAAACAGGAGGGATCTGTCCAATTTCTCGTTGTGCCAAGCAACTCCTGAATGGACCTTGTGGTGGATCTTCCAAAGGGAAATGCGAAATCAAAAAGGAGGCCGATTGTGCATGGCAATTGATTTATGATAGACTAAATACCCTTGGACAGCTTGATAAAATGGAGGAGATTATACCAGCAAAACGATGGGGTGTTGAGTCAAGGGATAGTGGATTAAGGAGGATCATAAGGGAGGATCTAAGATTATGAAGGCAGGTAGTAATCTTGAAAAGATATTATCAAAAGGTATTTTTGCAGTAACTGGGGAGCTTGGCCCTCCAAAAGGAAATGATGTTAGCGTCGTTAAAAGAAAGGCAGATTTACTTAGAGGTTATGTTGATGCCATAAATGTAACAGATAATCAGACTGCTATTGTACGTATGTCAAGTATTGCAACATCGGCATTGCTTATTCAAATGGGGCTTGAACCTGTGATGCAGATGACCACACGTGATCGAAATCGGATAGCAATACAGAGTGACATATTCGGAGCAACAGCACTTGGAATAAAAAATATTTTATGTCTTACAGGTGACCACCACACATTTGGCAATCAGGTAGATTCAAAGAATGTCCATGATCTTGACTCAATACAATTGATTGATTGTGTAAAGACGATGAGGGATAATGGCACTTTATTGGGCGGGGAGGAAAAGATAGAAGGTCAAATAAAGATGTTTATAGGAGCAGCTGAAAATCCATTTGCCGATCCATTTGAATTCAGGGTAATAAGATTAGCAAAAAAGATAAGGGCAGGAGTAGATTTTATACAAACTCAGTGCATTTATGACATGAAACGATTTAAAGAATGGATGAAGATGGTCAGAGATCGAGGCCTTCATGAGAAGGTGCACATCCTTGCAGGTGTAACCCCTCTAAAATCTGGAGGTATGGCTCGATATATGGCAAAAAATGTATCTGGTATTATTATACCAGAAGAAATTATAGATAGGATAGTAAAAGCAAAGAAACCCTCAGAAGAAGGAATTAAACTATGTGTTGAACAGATCCAGGAACTAAAAGAGATCGAAGGCGTCCATGGGGTACATATTATGGCAATCGAATGGGAACAGATGGTCGGGCAAATAACAGAGATGGCTGGTTTATTGCCCAGACCAAAGATTGAATAGAGGAGAAAATCCATGCCATTAAAAGAAAACTTAGAGGCAGGAAGGTTTGTTGTAATTGCCGAGCTTCAGCCCCCAAAAGGTATAGACCTAAATGAGGTTTATGAAAATTCACAGCGTCTTAAAGGCCGTGTTGATGCATTCAATATACCTGATCTTCAAAATTCTATAATGAGATTAGGTTCTCTATCAGTATGTACCCTGTTAAAAGAGAGGGGGATGGAGGTAATCTTTAACATCTCTTGTAGTCACAGAAATCGTTTAGCCCTCCAATCAGATTTACTTAATGCCTCAGCGCTTGGTTTAAAAAATATACTTGTCCTTCAAGGCGATCCACCATCGATTGGGGATCATTTCGAGGCAAAGCCTGTTTTTGACCTTGATGTAATGGGTCTATTAAATGCAGTAAAGAAACTCCAGGAAGGTTACGACCTCATGGGAAACGACCTGCAAGGAAGGCCTCAATTTTTTGTTGGGGCTGAAGTTAATGCCACTGTCAAAGGTCATGTCTTAGACCTTGAAATAATGGATATGGAGAAAAAGATAAGATTGGGTGTAGATTATTTTTTCACCAAATCTATATATGAACCAAGCCTCCTTGAGAATTTTATAAAAAGGACATCACATTTTAAAGTACCTATAATCGCAGGGATTACACTTCTCAAATCTGCTGGAATGGCTCGATACATGAATAAACATGTCGAAGGTACATTCATTCCTGATTCTATCATTGATAGATTGATGAAAGCACCTGACAGGCAGAAAGTAAGTGTTGAGATTGCAGGAGATTTGATTAAAGAAATAAAACCCTTTTGCCAAGGCATAAACATTATTCCCATAGGTTGGGAAACCCTTATCCCTGTTCTTCTCGATTATGTTGGGCTATAATTTAAATAAAAATATCTCCGTTATTAATCTCGAGAGGATGGGCTAAAGTTATAAATATTTTTATGGGAATTAAAAAAAGATCTAATAGAAATAAATCCCATCTTTTAAGTAAAAAAACAGTGGCCGGTAAACTTTTTCAATCTATAACTGAATGGGGAAATGATGGGATCATTGTATTCGATAAAGACCTTAATATTGAATATGCAAATCAAATGGCCCAACATATAACAGGATATTCCCGAAAGGATTTGCTTAAGAAGAGTCTTATTTCACTCTTTCCAAAAATGGATACACCTTTTTTCGAGGATTTAAAATCCAATCTTAAACAGAGAGAGAAAAATATAAAACGTGAAACCAAGCTTATAACCTCTTCAGGCGAGATAAAAGATGTTGAGCTATCTCTAAATCTTATAAAAATCCCCCAAAATGGTCGAAGAGAAAACTTTTATATTGCCTTTTTAAGAGATATAACAGAGACAAAATTAATGTGGGAAAAATATAAAGAGGCTACCAAACAGTTTGAAAAGATCGCGGAGATGGGAGATGATGGAATATTTGTTTTCGATCAAGAATTCAAGATAATATTTTGTAATCAAATGGCCACTGAGATTACTGGGATTCCTAAAGAAGAATTGATTGGAAGAAATTTCTTTTCAGTTATTGGAAAGAAAGATAAAGAATTTCTTGAAGGAACTGTAAAACGAGGGGCAGGAATAGGTGAAAAATTCTGTACTGAGATGACGATTCTTACCCCTGATGGTCAATCCAAGGATACAGAAATCTGTATTGCATCATCGAGGTCAGAAAGTGGAGACCTAAAAACCTATGCCTATATCCGCGACATTAGTTCCCGTAAAAAAATTGAGAGAGAGTTACGCGAATCAGAAGAAAAACTCAGGATTCTATTTGAGCGTGTAAGGCATGGGTTATTTATAAGTTCCAAAGAAGGAAAGTTCCTTGACTGCAATCAGGCACTGCTGGACATGCTTGGATATTCATCCAAGGAGGAATTTCTAAATATTGATATTTCACGTGATCTATATGTGAATCCAGAGGATCGAAAGATATTCCAGGAAAAGATAGAAAAATATGGATATGTAAAGGACATGGAGGTTCAATTTAAGAAAAAAAATGGTGAGAGAATCACGGTTTTATTAACAGGTCATCCAATTTTAAATCAAAAAGGTGAAATTATAGGATATCAAGGAATTAACTTGGATATAACAGAGAGAAAAAAGATTGAGGATGAACTGAGAGAGGCCAATGAGTTTTTCATGAATCTTATTGAAAGTTCAGTGGATGGAATTATTGCAGCTGATATGAAAGGTAATATCATCATTTTTAATAAAGGGGCAGAAACCCTTACAGGCTACCGAGCAGAGGAGGTGATAGGAAAGATCCATATTACACAAATCTATCCACCTGGGGTGGCTAAGGAGGTTATGAGAAGGCTTCGAAGCCCCGATTATGGAGGTGTTGGAAAGCTTTTACCAACCCAATTCAATGTAGTAAATAAATATGGAGAGGAGATCCCAATACAGCTTTCAGCCTCATTGATCTATGACAGTGAGGGAAAAGAGATTGCAAGTGTTGGCATATTTACAGACTTAAGACCTCGTTTAGCCATGGAAAAGAAATTGCAGGAAACCCATCTACAGCTTGTAAGCTCTGAAAAGATGGCTTCCCTTGGAAAGTTAGCAGCTGGCATTGCCCACGAGATAAACAATCCGCTTGCAGGGATACTAATTTACTCAAGCCTCTTAATGGAAGACCTCCCGCCAGATGATCCTAAAAGGTCAGATTTGGAAAAGATTGTGCAGGAGGCAAGCAGGTGTAAGGAGATTGTAAAAAGTCTTCTCGAATTTGCCCGGCAAACAGAACCTAAAAAAGAACCAACAGACATTAATCGTGCGATCAATGATGGTCTATTCTTTCTGGTAAACCAAGCACTTTTCCATAATATTGAGATTGTTAAAAACCTTGACCCAAATCTGCCTCTTGTATATGGAAATGCAGGCCAGTTAAAGCAAGTCTTTATGAATATAATTGTCAATGCTGCAGAGGCAATGCATGGAAGTGGAACACTTACAATTACAACATCGGTAGCACCAGACCGAAATAGCGTATTAATAGAATTTACAGATACAGGTGAAGGTATTCCTGAGGAAAATCTAAACCGGATATTCGAACCCTTCTTCACTACAAAAGATGTTGGAAAGGGCACAGGCCTTGGATTAGCTACCTCTTATGGAATAATTGAGGAACATGGAGGCAGAATAAGTGTAAAAAGTAAAGTTGGAGAGGGAACAACCTTTACCATTGAACTTCCATTCTATCAGCAGGCACAAACAATTTTCGAAGACCAACAGTCCATTCAATAGGAAGAGGTAAGATATGAATAAAGACACATTTCTTTCAGAAGTTATTCAGGCATCTGGCCAGATGATTCAGGCATGTTATCAATGTCAGAAATGTTCGGCAGGCTGTCCAGTTGCCTATGCAATGGATATCCTTCCAAACCAGATCTTGCGCCATATCCAGTATGGCCATAGAGAGAAGGTATTGGGATCAAAGACGATATGGCTCTGTGCATCTTGTTATACCTGTAGCGTCCGTTGCCCCAATAATATTGATATTGCAAAGATAATGGATACTTTAAGAAATATGGCTCTTCGTACGGGCATTAATCCCGGAGAAAAAGAGATTCCAATCTTTCATTCTGTATTTCTTAATAACATCAAATCAAAAGGCCGTATACATGAGCTAAGCCTTCTCTTTCAATTCAAATCTAAGACTAAAGACTTTTTTAAAGATGCAGGTTTAGGCTGGAAGATGTATAAAAAGGGAAAGATTAAACTCTTTCCATCTAAGTTTGGAGGCGGAAAGGACATTAAAGAAATATTTAACTCATTTGAGAAAGGGGAAGAAAGGTGAAAGAGGTTTCCTACTATCCTGGATGCTCTCTTCACGGAACTGCAAAAGAATACGATGACTCTTTAAGGGGTGTAGCCGAAATCCTTGGGATTAAGCTACGAGAGCTTGAAGACTGGACATGTTGCGGCGCCTCATCTGCCCATTCAACAGATGAGCAACTGGCTATCAATCTCGCCTCAAGGAATCTCTCAATAGCAGAGAAGGAAAAACGGGAACTTCTTGTTCCTTGTGTAGCATGCTATAACCGTTTTAAGGTAGCAGAAAAAGAGGTAAAGGAACATCCTGAAAAATCTAAATTCCCTTATAAAGGAGAAGTCCCTATTAAATACTCTCTTGACTTTTTTTGTGAAGACACCCTTATTGAAGAGCTAAAAGCAAGGATATCTAAACCCCTAAGGGGGTTAAGGGTTGTCTGTTATTATGGTTGTCTTACGGTTAGACCACCTGATCTTACTGGGATAAAGCTTTATGAGAATCCTCTACACATGGATCACCTTATGTCAATCCTTGGTGCAGAACCCATACAATGGTCATATAAGACAGACTGCTGTGGTGCAAGCCTTGTTTTAACACGTACAGATATAGTAAGAAAACTAAGCGGAAGAATTCTCTCAATGGCAAAAGAGGCTGAGGCCGACTGCATTGTAACAGGCTGCCCAATGTGTCAAGCAAATCTTGATACAAGACAGGATGAAATAGGAAAAGAGGTGGGTGACCATTTTGAAATCCCTATAATCTATTTTACAGAACTTATTGGGTTGGCCATTGGACATAAAGATGTAAAGAAGTGGTTGGGACATCATTTAACTGATCCCATTAAGGTATTAAGTGCTAAAGGACTCTTATAGAATTTCTTAGCAATTCTAAGGGTGAAAAATGAAAGATAAGATTGGAGCTGTATTAGTTGTGGGTGGAGGCATTGGAGGCATTCAGGCCTCTCTCGATTTAGCCGAATCAGGCTATTTCGTCTATCTTGTTGAATCCTCCCCGGCCATCGGAGGAGTGATGGCCCAGCTGGATAAAACATTTCCGACCAATGACTGCTCAATGTGTATTCTTTCACCAAAACTTGTCGAGGCAGGTAGGCATCTCAACATTATGCCTCTTACCTATACAGAAATTTTAGATGTTAAAGGAGAACCAGGAAACTTTGAGGTCACAGTAAGAAAGAAGTCTCGATATATCGATCCATTAAAATGCACAGGCTGTGGAGAATGTACACAGGCATGTCCAGTTAATGTAAAGAATCAATTTGATGAAGACCTTGTTGATAGAAAGGCTATCTATAGACCTTATGCACAGGCATTTCCAAATATATTCACAATTGAAAAGGGAGACCGAGCCCCCTGTGTTATTACCTGCCCTGCACATATTAATGTCCAGGGCTATGTTGCCCTTATTGGAGCAGGAAAATACAGAGAGGCCCTTTCACTAATCTGGAGAGATCTCCCACTTCCACGAACCATTGGTCGTATCTGCCCCCACCCATGTGAGAAGGAATGTAATCGAAAAGAACTTGATGAAGCGGTCTCAATCTGTGCACTCAAAAGATTTGTGGCCGACAATATTAGGGAAGGATTTTTACCAGAAAAAGATGAGCCAAAAGGGGAAAGGGTTGCCATTATAGGAGCTGGTCCTTCGGGACTAACAGCAGCTACTTACTTATCCCTTAGAGGTTACCCTGTGACAATCTTTGAAGCACTTCCAGTGATTGGAGGTATGCTCTATACAGGGATACCTTCATATCGTCTGCCAAAGGATGTGCTTGAGGATGAATTAAAAATCATTAAATCCCTTGGGATAGAGATTAAAACCAATTCACCAATAGGAAAAGATCTAACAATAAATGATTTAATCGAAAAGGGATATAAGGCAATCTTTATCGCAGTTGGTGCACATAAAGATCAAAAATTGAATATACCTGGAGAAGAAAACCCAAATGTAATCCCTGGTGTCATCTTCTTACGTAAAGTGAATTTAGGAGAAAAGGTTGAGATAGGCAATCGAGTTGCTGTAATTGGTGGTGGAAATGTAGCCATTGATTCTGCAAGGACAGCCCTCAGATTGGGAGCAAAAGAGGTAACGATTGTTTATCGTCGCTCACTTAGTGAGATGCCAGCAAATTTAGAAGAGATAAAGGAAGCAGAAGAGGAAGGTGTGAAGTTTCAGTTTCTTTCTGCACCACAAGAAATAATAATCCAGAATGGGAAAATATCTTCTTTAAGATGCATACGAATGAGTTTGGGTGAACCTGATGAATCAGGAAGAAGAAGACCAATACCAATAGCAGGGTCTGAATTTAACATCGATGTCGATACTGTCATCCCAGCTATCGGTCAGATACCTGATCTCTCTTTTATAAAAGCGAGCGATATTGAACTAACACCTCAAGGAACGATAAAGGTCGATCCAATAAGCCTTGAGACCTCGAAAAAGGGGGTCTTCGCTGGAGGTGATGCAGTAAGCGGACCATCTATTGCAATAGATGCTATTGTACATGGTAAAGAGGCAGCTATCTCGATAGACCGTTTCCTCAGGGGGATAGATCTTTATGAGGGTAGAGAAAGATTGAACATAAAGAAAGCCCGTTTTGAAGATATCTATAAAAATCAACCAAAGGAAAAAAGAAGGTACGCACCTAAGCTTCCCCCAGAAGAAAGGAGATCAAATTTCTTAGAAGTAAATCAGGGGCTAAGTGAAGATCTATCAAGACAGGAGGCCTTAAGATGCCTTAATTGTGGAATCTGTTCCGAATGTCTCGAGTGTGTAAAACTCTGCAAGGCAGGGGCAATTGACCATCAGTTGAAAGACGAAATCATTAAATTCAATGTTGGCTCGATTATCCTTAGTCCCGGTTTTGATGAATACGATGTCTCTCGATTGATCCCGTATGGATATGGACGTTTTCCAAATGTGATAACAAGCATTCAATTTGAGCGCATACTTAGTGCCTCAGGTCCATTTCAAGGAAATTTATTAAGACCATCAGATAAAAAACATCCAAAAAAGGTTGCCTGGATACAATGTGCAGGTTCAAGGGATATGACAGGTCGAGATGGTAATGAATACTGCAGTTCTGTATGCTGTATGTATGCTATTAAAGAGGCAGTAATAGCTAAGGAACATCTTCCCGAGATTGAAACAACCATTTTCTATATGGACATCCGTGCCTATGGAAAAGACTTTGAGATTTATTACGAAAGGGCAAAAACTGAATATGGAATAAGATTTATAAGGTCAATGATCTCGCGCATTGCTGAAAAACCAAAAACAAAAGATCTTATAATTTCCTATATCGATCCGGAAGGCAAACATAGAGAAGAGGAGTTTAACCTGGTGGTTTTATCTGTTGGCCTTAATCCATCTCGAGGGGCAAAGGATATTGCCCAGAGGCTTGGACTGGAATTGGATAGCTATGGATTCTGTAAAACCAAGGAATTTTCACCCCTTGATACGAGCAGGCCCGGAATCTTTGTATGTGGTGCCTTCCAGGGACCCAAAGATATACCTGAAACTGTTGCTCAGGCAAGCGCCTCGGTTTCTCGGGCATCAAGTCTACTTTCAGATGTTCGTGGTTCGTTAACCAGAAAGAGAGACTATCCACCAGAGATTGAAATTGATTTTAGTGAGCCCCGTATAGGTGTTTTTGTTTGCCACTGCGGAATAAATATTGGGGGTGTGGTAAATGTCCCTGAAGTAAGAGATTATGCACGCTCACTTGATGGGGTTGTCTATGTAGAGGATAATCTCTACACATGTTCGCAAGACACACAAGAAAAGATCAAGAAGGCTATAACAGAATATAAATTAAACCGTGTTGTTGTTGCCTCCTGTTCACCAAGGACGCATGAGCCCTTATTTCAGGAGACAGTCCGTCAAGTAGGATTAAATAAATACCTGTTTGAAATGACAAATATACGCGATCAGTGTTCATGGGTCCATATGCATCAGCCAGTTGAAGCCACAGAAAAGGCTAAAGAACTTCTAAGGATGGCAGTTGCAAAATCACGCCTTTTAAAACCATTAAAGGAACCACAGGTAGAGATCATAAAAAAGGGTCTGGTAATTGGGGGTGGCCTTTCAGGGATGACCGCAGCCCTTGGTTTAGCAAACCAGGGTTTTGATTGTATCCTTGTTGAAAAAGAGAGGGAACTGGGTGGAAACCTCAAAAACATATTCAACACGCTTGAGGGAAATGATCCCCAGGTATTGCTAAACGAGACAATAAAGGCTGTTATGAACAATCCCCACATAGAGGTCCTTACAAATTCAGAAATAAAAGATATAAGTGGCTACATAGGAAATTTTAAATCTATCATATTAACAAACGGAACTGAAAAAGAGTATGAGCATGGTATCACCATTGTTGCTGTTGGTGCAAAAGAAAGAACCCCCTTAGAATATCTTTATGGTCAAGACAAAAGGGTTATGACTCAGAAAGAGCTTGAGCATAAGATAGCCACTAACTGGGATATGATCAATAAAATCAATCATATAATCATGATACAGTGTGTTGGATCTCGAACTTCGGAACATCCAAATTGCAGTCGTATATGCTGTTCATCAGCAATTAAAAATGGTCTCAAGTTAAAAGAAAAGAACCAAAATGTTCACATAACTATCCTATATCGAGATATTAGAACCTATGGATTAATGGAAAGGTATTATACCCTTGCGAGAAAACAAGGGATAGAATTCATTCAGTATGATCTTGATTCAAAACCTGAGGTAAGATTAGAAAGTGGTGCCCTAACCCTAAGGGTCAGAGACAAAATCATTGGAGAAGAAGTAGTTTT
>JBBIOI010000066.1:0-19056 GCA_037443425.1 Deltaproteobacteria bacterium | reverse complement strand
AATCATTTTCAATTGCAACTGCTGGTTGTAACTTCAAGTGTAAATTCTGCCAGAACTGGGAGATCTCACAGGCTTTTCCTGAAGATACATATAATTATGATACACCACCAGAGTTTATCGTTCAAAAGGCTAAAGAAATGAGGGCAGAATCTGTTGCATACACATACGTTGAACCAACTATCTTTTATGAATATATGTTTGATACAGGTATTCTTGTAAAAAAGGCAGGAATGCTAAATGTTATGCATTCAAACGGTTTTATTAACCCTTCACCTCTTAGAGATCTCTGCAAGGTACTCGATGCAGCTAATATTGACCTAAAAGGCTTCACTGATAACTTCTATCACGAATTGTGTGGTGGTGAACTCTCCCCTGTGCTTGAAACATTAAAGATTTTAAAAAGCCATAAGGTTCATGTTGAAATTACAAACCTTGTAATCCCGACAAAAAACGATCAATTATCTGAAATAAAAGATATGTGTCTATGGATAAAAAAAGAGCTTGGAACAGATACCCCGATACACTTCTCAAGATTTTATCCTCTTTTCAAACTTAAATATCTACCTCCTACACCTGTTTCAACACTTGAAAAGGCAAGGTCCATGGCCTTATCAACAGGGCTCGAATATGTATATATAGGAAACGTTCCCGGCCACGAAGGCGAACACACATATTGCCCAAAGTGTAAGAAGTTAATTATTCAAAGAACAGGTTATATGATAGGCGAGGTGAATCTCAAATCAGGAAAATGTAAGTTTTGTGGAAAACCGATACCGGGTATATGGAGTTGATAACTTAAGGAGAATATTATGGAGAAAAAACTACCTTTTAGTTGTCCTGTTTGTGGTCAAAAAAAGGAGTACCCAATAGATCAGCTCTATGAAGGTGCAATCCTTGACTGCCCTTTTTGTAAGTTAACCCTAAGACTTCATGGTCATATGTGGAAGGATGTTCAAAACGAGATATCAAAACTTCTGGATAAAAAGTAACTGAGCTATCCTTACTCGTTTAGGTCTAAAAATTCTTCTATATCCTTGATCAATCTCAGCTGCTCCTTCTCATTTAAAACTAATCCCTTTTCCAATCTTTCGATATACTGATTTACTTCGGAATTTTCATTTCTAAACCTCGAAAGCTTTTCATTCCAATCTTTAACCTCTGTATCAAGTTTGGCCAATTGAATGTCTAAATTGAATCTTCTCTTGAGGAAAAATATAATTGCCCTTACTGCCTCTGGGTCCTTCCTTCCAGCAAGATAGAATGGTATCTCTGGCCATAGACTAATTCCTGAGATCCCCCTTCGCTTTGCAACCCATAGCAGATAGCTGCTGATTGCAGGTGCTCCTTCCCACGTCATCTCCTGAAGTCCTAATTCTAAAAGTGAATCTCTAAGAAAAGGCTGATTAAAAACTGCAAGAATCCTGCGATGAAATGTGTGAGGGATATAGGAGATAGTCCCACTTATAGTATAGAGCTCTCTCAATCTTCCAAATTGATTTGCAAGGTCGATAATGGTATTTAAAAATTTAAAATGCTCAA
The DNA here is from genome assembly GCA_037443425.1 of Deltaproteobacteria bacterium. Classification (GTDB taxonomy): domain Bacteria; phylum Desulfobacterota; class BSN033; order BSN033; family UBA1163; genus JBBIOI01. The sequence goes on along the minus strand of JBBIOI010000066.1, from coordinate 17,517 downwards.
ATTCTGGCTCTTCACTTATCAGGAGTAAAAGATTATATTTTTCTGAGGCCCAAAGCCTTGTCTCAGGGACCTGAACGATATTCTCTTTAAACCTAACACCTCCAAAGGAGTAAAATCCAGAAGGCATGATTTCGCCTACATTTTGGGCCTCAATATTATTCAGTAAAAAATCTAATGAAATTGTAGCTAATTTTCCAAAATCCTGTGTCTTCCAACCAATAATAATTGATGGCTCCTCAAGCTTAACTCTTTTAAAGATCTCAAACTGGCTCTTCTCCACTCCCTTCACTTCCCTTCTTAAACTTATCATCTATATAGATTTGGGCCTGAATGGTAATTGTCCCAGGACGTTCCATAGCGATAGATTTCCTTTTGTCATATTCTTTTTTCATATCAGGGGGAAACCTTGAATAGAACCCTTCAACCATCTCGTCTACCTGTTTTTCCATCTCATCCATAAAATGGAGATTTATCTCAATGCCTAAAATCTCTGCAAATACCTCAAGTACTGATCTTGAGGCCTTTGGATAGGGAAAAGCAGCCCCAGATAGCCAATCAGGAATCTCACCCATCAGACACATCCCCTCTATTCCCCTCATCTTCGCCACAGCTAATAGAAGACCATTTAAGCCAGTAATTACACCCTCGCCCCCACTTCGATCCTCAAGCTCACTCATAAGAACAGTATTTGAATATCTCTTTGCCTCTGAAATAAGATCCTGTGAACTTACTACTGCACATACCCTTGGTTTGACCTGATGATGACATATTGAAACACAAGCACCAGATGTATATACCCTCTGGCATCCAAACTTTAACCCAACATCCATAACAAGATTCGCCATCCTATAGGCCCTTTCTCCCCTTCCATAACCACGTCCACCTTCAGAAGGCTGTTCATCCCCTATAAAGAAAAGTATATCTTTGTCTTTCAATTTACTGTAATAGAATTTATTCCCTGGAAACTCAAGGCTCTCGATTAATCCATCCTTTATGGTTACCCTCTGTGGGTAGAAAAAATCCCAGCTTTCAATCTCACCAAACTCTTCTGCTCCTAAGATATCTTTAAGTGTCTTTACTGCAAGTATTCCTATATTTCCAATTCCAGGCCAGCCAACAAACATAATAGGACTTTTTACCTCTGGTTCAAAATAGAGTCTAACAGCCATTTTACCACCTTCAATCTATTTCAGTTTTCTTTATCTCCTCGTTTATAATACTCAGAGACTTTTGGAATCAACTCTCTTGTCCTTAAATATAAATCATGTCTGCCAATCTTTTCAAAATATTCTCCCAATGCCTTGAGAAATACCTCCACTGTTGCTGGTGGACAATGAAGTTTTACAGAAGGGATATCACCAAGCTCACTTTCTATTTGATAAATCAATCCTTTTATTATTTCTTCATCAGATCCTGAAAAGATCTGATAAATATCCTTTCCTTTTATCTTTTCTGTAAACACAGAAGCTGATGCAATGGTCACTGCACAACCAAATGATAAAAATTTTACATCCTCAATCACACCTTCTCTTATTCTTAAATAGAGTTTTGTAATATCCCCGCAAACAGGATTATTAATCGTTCCCATCCCATCAGGATTCTCTATCTCGCCTGTATTTTGGGGATTAAAAAAATGTTTCTTTATATTCTCCGAAAGTTCTAACATCTCTCCCCCCCATTATTACTTAAACCATTATCCCCCTCCTCAACTTCTATGGCTTTGAGAGGGTTTTTGCCCGTAGCTTTTAATTTAAATTTTAAGCCTGGTTTTTAAATTCCTTAACAATGATCTTATGTTTCTTAATAAGATTTTGAAGCTGTCTTCTATCCATCTTAACATCCAGGGCAGTCCTTGAAATATTCCCCCTATTTCTCCTTAAGGCCTCGATCAAGAATGCCCTTTCTACCTCCTCTTCTGCCTTCCTTTTCACCTCCCATTTCAATCTTTTTAATTCTTCGTGGTCTCTTGGTATAACAGAGACCATACCTTCAATCCCTCCCCTTATCTCTAAGGGGAGATCTTCAAGCTCTATACGATTGGATTTAGCAAGAAGCATTGCCCGTAGAATACAATTCTCGAGTTCCCTTACATTTCCCGGCCAATTGTATCTCTCGAGTGCCTCGAGTGCCTTTTCAGATATCTCGATTGGTCTTCCTTTTACCTCCTTTCTGTACTTTTCAATAAAATATGAGACAAGAAGTGGAATATCTTCTCTTCTCTCTCTAAGTGGTGGTAGTTTTATTGACACTACATTCAGCCGATAGTATAGGTCCTCTCTAAAATCTCCTACCTCAACGGCTGCCTTAAGGTCACGATTTGTTGCAGTAATTAGCCTGACGTCTGAATCTATCTCCTCTGTTCCACCAACCCTCATGAAGCGATATCCCTCAATTGCCCTTAAAATCTTTACCTGAAGCTCTTTTGGCATCTCACCAATCTCATCAAGAAAGAGCGTTCCTTTGTTGGCCAATTCAAAACTGCCAATCTTTCGCTTAACCGCACCAGTAAAGGCACCTTTTTCATATCCAAAAAGTTCACTTTCGAGTAACTCTCTTGGAATGGCAGAGCAGTTTAAGACAACAAAAGGATAAGGGGCTCTTTGACTATTGAGGTGTATTGCCCTTGCAATAAGCTCTTTACCAGTTCCACTTTCCCCCTCAATCAAAACAGTAGCCTTACTGTCTGCTACCTGACGAACGATAGACATTATCTCCCTCATCTTTTTATGTTTGCTTATAATCGTGTCAACCCCGTAAAGGGATTTAATCTCTTGTCTCAGTTTTCGATTCTCATCCATAAGCTCGGTCTGGCGGAGCGCCCTCTCAATAACTAATCCAACCTCCTCCATTTTTATCGGTTTTAAGAGATAATCAAATGCACCATCTTTCATAGCATTAACTGCAGACTCTATTGTTCCATATGCTGTTATCATAATCACAGGGACTTCTGGACGAATTCTTTTTACCTCATGAAGCAAGCTGATTCCATCCCTTCCTGGCATTTTCATATCTGTGAGGACAAGATGCACCTCATCCTCATTAAAAATCCTCAATGCCTCCTCTCCATCCTTTGCAAGAAGCACTCTATACCTGTCCTGAAGGTTTACCTCCAGAACCCTCCTCATCCTTTCTTCATCTTCGGCAACCAGAATAGTCCTTTTCATCGCAATTCGATATGTATTCAAGCAGGTAACGTTACAATAAATGTACTCCCTTTCCCCTCTCTGTCTTCAACGATTATACTACCACCATGTTGAGTGATAATCTGATGAGCAATCGAAAGCCCTAAACCCGTTCCTCCCTCTTTTGTGGTGAAAAAAGGGTCAAATACCTTTCTCCTTAACTCCTTAGGAATCCCTTTTCCAGTATCGCTGAATTTTATAATAATCTCTCCCTTGTGATTTTCAATCACCTTTACACTTAATACCCCTCCATCAGGCATGGCCTCAATAGCATTCACACTCAGGTTTGTAAACGCCTGTCTTATCTGGTCGGGGTCTACTAAGAGCATTAACGCCTTTTTTGGAAAATCTTTCTTAATCTCAATCCCAAGGCTTTTTGCCTTTGGAGCCAACAGGGTAATGGTTTTCTCTAAAACTTCTCTTATATCACAAATAACCATCCTCGGTTCCTTAGGCCTTGCAAATTCAAGAAAGTTACTAATCAGCCCGTTTATCCTCTGAGATTCCTCAAGGATATAGTTGACCATCTCTTCGCGAATCTTAGGATCGTCATGCTTCTTAACTGTCTCTGCGGAACCTGTTATGATACCCAATGGATTTCTTATCTCATGGGCAATCCCTGCAGCCAACTCCCCTATTGCAGCCATCTTTTCAGCCTGCAATATCTGCCGGTCTTTTAAGCTCATCTCGCGATATATAAAGGCCCTTGATATAGCAAGTGCTGTCTGGCTCATAAATGCATCGAGAAGCTCCAGTTCTTCATGGGTATAATCCTTTTCACTGAGTTTCTTTCCAAGAAGTATAAACCCTAAGAGATTTTCCTTAAGGAAAAATGGTGCCAAAACTACCCAGCCTTTCTCAATCAATTTGTCAATCTCCTCTTCCTCTTTATAAGCCTCACGCATATGTTCAAGATCAATTGCCCTTCTTAGAGCTTCTATCCTTTTTATAAAGGGATGATCGACTGGATATCTTATCTCTTCGTTTGATGTTTTTAAAATTGAACGGTATTGATCTTCTTCTCTTATTAGAAGAATAAATGATATAAGGTTTACATGGAATGTCTGTGTGATAAACTGAACATTCATCTTTGCTACATCATCAAGATCTACAAGTTCTGTAAGTATCTTTCCAAATTCTGAAAACTTTGATCTAAATCTAATCCTTTCCATGTAAAAGAATCGGTCTATCCACTCACCTACCTTCCTTTGAACCGGAAGGAATAGGTAAACAAGTGCAAGGATCATTGCCGATTCAACCAGTATCGATTTTCCATAAGCCCTCTGGGATATTGCCTCACTTATATTCTTGATTACCAGGATATAAATCGTGAGTATTAAACCAGAGACGGTTGAATAGAGTATCCCACCTCTTATGAGTAAATGAATATCAAGAAGTCTATATTTAATCAGTGCAATCGCAAAGAAGAGGCTTACAAGGATTGAATAAAGGCTTGCAAGAAAAAAGATTGGCCAGCCAAGTTTAAGAAAATAGTTTGAGAGATTAATAATTGCCCCAACAATAGCCATAGATATCATGCCGAATATAAGGTATTTTATCTGAAGTTTCTGTGTTGGAATCCTTGTAATTCTGAGTGAATCTAATAGATTTTTAATACCCCAGTAGATACATATACCAGAAAAGACAGTGATCATGCCGAAGAAGGCTAAAAAAGTAAATGGTTCCTTAAGCAATAATCCATAATAAAAGATATTTCTTAATTCCTTAAGTTTCTCGATATCGATTCGATATGTAGTATAGAAAGTTGCAAGTATTGCTATTGGAATTAAATAGAGAATAAAAAGTCTCTTTTTAGTTGCCCATTGAGTCTCCTTCTTTATGGGGAATATAAATGTGAAATGGAGGAAGAAAAGTGGAGCAAATGTTAATCCAGCAAATATTATTTTTATACCTAAGATTGCATGAATTGGATTAACACTATTTATCATGATAAGTTCACCCATATTCCATGTAGCAAAAGAGAGGACAAAACATGCAAAAAGGCGATGAGCCAGATTCTGTGGATTGCTCGAAAGCACAACAAGGCAAAGTGTCAAATTCATAGTGAACGCAAGTGCAGCAGGAAGTGCTAAGATATTCACCCAATTGCCCTCTTTTAAAATTTTTGTATCTAATCTCTAATTATCATGATAATCAAAATGATTCTAAACGTCAATCCAAGTTTATTAGAAAATCTCAATAGATGGCTGAAATTTTTGGGGGAGGTGAAATCAAGTTATCATTATGTCAAAAAGTCATGATAGGACAAGCAACTATTGCAATGAAACTATTTAATTTTTATTTAATACTCTTCAAGGCTTTCACAACTGCCTGGGCGAATTCATTACTATTTATATCAGAATCTATTTCTATAATATCTATCTCTGGATCGAGATGACTCTTTAGCTCATCTACAAAGGCCTTATCTGCCTCGGGATCATAAAGAGCTCCTCCCTCAACACTTATTGAGGAAAAACCCTTTTTTGGAATAAGAAACTTAACTCGATTCTTATTCTCATATTTATTTAATTTTTCAGCCACTGACCTTGCGATAATCCTCATCTCTTCAGCATTTGTCCTTGCTTGTACCCTCATCGCATCCTGGATCATAAGCTTTCTATCTGCTAATCTCCTTGAAACCCAGAGTGGATCTCCTTTATCTTTCCTCTCAATAGGGCCACAGCTTATCATATCAAACCCGCATGGAGTAATTATATATGGTATTGATAGGTTTAAAGCAGCATCCAGACGATCGGGACCTGATGCCCTATTTCCTCCAAAGAGATATTCACTAAAACTTGCAGGGACAAGATCTATAAAGGCATGAAAAAGGCCCTGACTTACGAAGTTTACAGCCGCCCTATCACCCAATCCTGTTGCATGGAAAGAAACTATCTCATAATCTTTCTCTAAAAGCTCTCTTACAAAATGTGCCCCTTTTTCGCAGAATCCAAATTCTGTTATTGCAATTGAAGGGCGTTTCTCTTCTTTTTTGATCTCAGCACCCTCAACCATACCAGAGATTGCATTTGCACCATTGATAGCCAAGATTCTAACCAGGGGGTTTAACCCAACAGTATCAATAACGCTGTGCATGACTGTAATATCTCTTACGCCAAAATAGTCAGCCAATTTTCCTGCATAGGCAGGCATGGCAGCAACACTTGATATCAAAAGCTTTGGTACCCCAAATGGAAGCGCCTTCATTGCCGTAATCGTTATAAATGTCCCGGTCATTCCTGCTATGGAAATGATTCCCTGAAGCATCCTATTTTTATAAAGCTCCAATACCTTTTTTTTCAAGCCCTCAGCAACTATAGAGATTGCCCTATCCCTCTCCTTGGCGAGCATCTTTCTGATTTCTACAATATTTGAACCCTCAAGCCTTGCAAGCTCATCCGAGCTTACATCGGGTTTTAATTTTGAAACGATAGCTCCTGTTCCGATACTTATATCTATTAAAATGGTTTTATGTCCCCTCTGCTCTATCCTTTCTTTAATAATCTTTAGGGCTTCTTCCCTTTCATCGAGCATTCCCACAATAATTAAAGCCATATCTTCCCTCTTCATCAGTTTTTTAATCAGAGTCCATAATCCTTCCAGCGATTCTTGACCTTTTTCACCATTTCCTCATCGAGTTTTATCTCGATTGGCTTTCTCTCCCATTCAAATGGAATGCAAGCATCCATAATGATACGAGAGACAATTTCTCTTGATTCAATTGGAAGCGCTGGGTCAAGTGGGGTTGATCTTCCCCTTTTAATGATTTCTGTACTTCTAAGGGGATTGTAACGCACAGCAAGGGCCCATAAGACTCTTTGAATATCATCAGCCTTTATATCCTCATCAACTATAATTACACCTTTCATACCATAATGGCCTGTAGTTGTAGAAATAACTGCTGTTCCAACATGCATTGAATGTCCAGGATACATCTGTTTAACTGATACAATACCCCAGAATCTCCCCCCTGATTCAGGAGGAATATAAACAGATTGAATGCCAGGGATCTTCATATTTTCAAGGTCTGTCCATAGGGTAGCTGTCCTGTTAAGGGATTGAATCATATGGGTATCTGTTACAGGTTTACCAACGGATGTGACCCAAAATATTGGATTATTTCTATGTAGAACCCTATTAACATAAAAAACCGGTTTAGGCCATTCCTCTCCTGTTTTGCCCGAATAATAGCCTGTATATTCACCAAAAGGACCTTCCTCCTTAAATTTTGCTGGATCTGTCTCAATCTCACCCTCTAATATTATTTCTGCGTCTACTGGCAATGGTAAGCCTGTAAGATCGCTCTTAATTGTCTCACACGGTTTTCCACGCAAAGAACCTACTATGTCGTATTCACATATCCCAGCAGAGACAAGGGTGCTGCCAGCCAGGAAGAGCAGGGGATCGCCGCCTATAACTGCTGCGGCAGGCATCCTTTTGTTCATCTTCTGATATTTCTTTAACATGAAGTCTGCATGCTTACCTTTAATAATTTGAATCCCTGTAGTATTTTCAGTCAAAATCTGCATTCGATATGTCCCTAAATTTACCCAATCGCTATCAGGATCCTTTGTAATAACGAATATTGCTGTACCAATATACCGCCCCCCATCCAATGGATAAAATTTTGGTGCAGGGAAATTATAAAGATTTACATCAGAGCCCTCTAACACATTTTCCAAAACAGGGCCATTTTTGACTTCCACAGGAGAAATAAGTTTCTTTGTTGTAAGCTCCATCCATCTTTTCGCCATATCACACATGGAAAATTCAAGAGGCATCCCAAGGGCTATAGCAAGTCGTTTGGGAGATGTAAAGGCGCTTGATAGCACAGGAATCTTATAATCCTTCACGTTTTCAAATAAAAGTGCAGGTCCTTTATTCTCTTCATTAATTTTAGCAACATGGGAGAGCTCAAGCTCCCAGTTAACCTCTACCTTTATTCGTCTTAATTCGCCCTCACTTTCACATTTTGCTATAAAGTCCCTTAGGTCCATAAAATTCCCTCCTTTTATATAATTGAAATATTATTATTTTAAATTTTTTTTCTTGTCAATTATTTTTTTTATGTAGCAAAATAAATCCCTTGGTCAAGACCTTTTTTATTTCATAAAATTTTCTTAATTAAACTCTATATAAAAAAAGACTGAATAAATGAACAAAAAAAAACTTGACTTTTCCTACAATGAGGAGTAGCCTAAAATTAAATTAAAGGAAAAATTTTAACTGAGACAAAACCCAACAGAGTGGATAAATAAATCCAAATTGAGATGATATTAAGAAAAAAACTTGAGAATAGGTTAATATTTGAGTGATTTACTCAATTTAGATAATTGTATTAAAAACCAAAAATCTAAAGAAAGGAGGTAATCAAAAATGGCAGAGAAAAAGGGTTTTCCAATGCCACTTGAAGTAGAGTACCCCAAGGAACTCGAAGGCTGGGAAGAGATGTATCCACCTAATTACATATTCAGTGAACAAAGGAGAGAATGGGAAGAAAAACATTTTTGGTATCACGACAAAATACATGCCCCAGACCCAATGTATCCATTGGATCTCATTTTTCACGAAGCATGGCAGATTGCCCTTTCCCAGTATACAACAAGGGTCTTCTGTATACCTCCTGCTCAGGGAGTTGCCCAAAGGATGGTGGGTTGTTATATGTATATAACGCCTGTTTCCCCACCTCCACAGGAATTGATTGGAGAGAAAGCAGAATTATTTCAGAAACGAGTTTTCTATGTATTTGACCATTATGATGTCCTATGGGGGATGTGGTTAAAAAAGTTTAGACCCCTGGGTGAAGAAATGAGAAACATCAAAGTACCAGAAGAATTACCAAAATTTGAACCTGACGAGACAGTTTTTCCAGAACCAAGAGGTTATTATACCTCATATGATCTAATAGAGGCCTGGGATAGACTTGTAAATTTAATGATCAAAGGATGGCAGTATCACTTCCAATATCTTAACCTTGCCTATCTTGCCTATCTCCTTTTTACTGATACATGCAAGAAATTGTTTCCAGGGATAAGCGAATCTACAATAGGAAAATTAGTAGCAGGTGCTTACGTACAGATGTTTAAACCTGAAGAAGAACTCTGCAGACTTGCCAGACTTGCAGCTTCAAAACCTGAAGTTGCTAAGGTTATTAAAAGTGATCTACCTGTTGAAAAGAAAATCGAGACATTGAAAAAGTCTGCTGAAGGGAGTGATTGGATGGTGGAGTATGAAAAATCTAAGGATCCTTGGTTCTATGTGTCTTGTGGAAGTGGGTGGTTTCATTATGAAGGAAGTTGGACAACAAAACCTGAGATTCCATTTGGATACCTGAAGAGTTATATTGAAAGAATTGAAAGAGGAGAAAAGATTGAAAGGGATCTTTCTGGAATAGATAAAGCCAGGGCAGAACTTGCAGAGGAATATAGAAAATTGATAAAGACGGATGAGGATAGAAAATCCTTTGACGATACTTATAGGGCGGTCCGCACAATCTATAAATATGCAGAAGATCACCTCTTCTGGGTTGAACACTGGTTCCATACAATATGGTTTGATAAAGTTCGGGAATTCGGACGTCTCTTTGTAAAACATGGAATTTTAAAAAATATTGATGATATCTTTCTTTTTAATCGGTTTGAGGTTCCGTATATTATAGAAGACTTAGTGACCACATGGGCCCTTGGAGAAGGTGTTCCATCGAGATATAAATATTGGCAAAGTAAAGCAGAAAAAAGAAAGAAAATATTGGAAGCTGCAAAGAACTGGTCTCCTACCCCAGCACTTGGAACACCACCTGAAGAAGTTGCTGAACCATTTACTGTAATGCTCTGGGGCATTACTACTGAGAAGGTAAATGAATGGCTTAAAGGGGTTTCGCTTGTTCCTGAAGAAGTAACAGAAATTAAAGGATTTGCATCATCTGCAGGGATCGTTGAAGGAAAAGTAAGGGTAGTAAGACTACTTGAAGAAATTACAAATGTAGAGCAAGGTGAAATACTTGTTTGTCCAACAACCAACCCTGCTTGGGCTCCTGTCTTTACGAAAATAAAGGCCTCTATTACTGATATTGGAGGATTAACAAGCCATGCTGCAATTGTTTGTAGAGAATATGGAATCCCCTCGGTTACCGGAACAGGAGTAGCTACATCGGTTCTAAAGACAGGTGATATAGTAAGGGTAGATGGGAATACAGGAATTGTAAAAATATTAAAACGAAGCTGATATAAATTTTTAGAATAATGAAGCAATGAATTGATTAATGAATAAATTTTCTTTTCATTGCTTCATTATATTAGAATTGGAGATTTATCGTGCCTTATATATTATGGTTTGATAAAGCAGGTAAAGAGGCTCTGCCATTGATAGGAGGGAAAAACGCGAGCCTGGGTGAATTGATTAAAGCCGATATACCAGTCCCTCCCGGTTTTTCTGTGACAACAGAGGCATATAATGAATTCCTTTCTTTAGGTGGAGTAAAAAGAAATATTTTAGAGATACTTTCCCGAATCGATATTCAAAACTTGGCTTCATTGGAAAATGCCTCAAAAATAATTCAGGATTTAATAAATAAAACTCCTCTACCTAAAAAGATAGAAGAGGAAATAAGATATAACTACAAAATACTTTCTGAAGTATCTAATTTCCCTGATATACCTGTAGCCATTCGTTCAAGTGCCACAGCAGAAGATCTACCAGGGGCAAGCTTCGCAGGCCAGCAGGATACCTTTCTCTGGGTTCAGGGAATTGATAATGTTTTAAAAAAGATAAAATCGTGTATGGCAAGTCTTTTTACACCCAGGGCTATATCATACAGGGTCAAAATGGGGTTCCCTCATGAAAAAGTCCTTATCAGTGTAGGTATTCAGAAGATGGTTAATGCTAAAGCAGCTGGTGTTATGTTCACTCTAAATCCAGTCAATGGCGATCCATCCAAAGTCGTCATTGAAGGAAACTGGGGATTGGGAGAAACCGTTGTATCAGGGATTTGCAATCCTGATAAGTTTGTTGTTGATAAGGTAACAAGGGAGATCGAAATAGGAGTATCAGTAAAGTTGGTCGAATGTATTTATAACAATGAAACTAAAGAAGTCATTCATTCTGATATCCCTTGTGAGCGGCGCGAAATACCATGTCTATTAAATGAAGAGATCCTTGAGCTCTCGAGATATGCAAAAAAGATTGAACAATATTACGGTATCCCTCAGGACATAGAATGGGCCATAGATAAACAAAGACCATTTCCTTTTAATATATTCATTCTTCAGAGCCGGCCTGAAACAATTTGGAGCCAAAAGAAAAAGGAACCTATCCTTGGTAAAAAGACTGTATATGAACTTCTGATGGAGAAGGCATTAAAACCAACAAAAATTAGTTTCTAATTTTTTATGCTTTAAAACAAATTAATTCATCGATCTTTGTAGTTTTAAAAACGTCTCTAAAAAGGTGTTACCGTTTGCTTTTGATCATTTCATCTAATATTATAACTGCTTTTTGTGCAAAGCCCGGATCACTGATATGAAGATCCATCTCTTCTATCCAAACTTTTGGGTTAAGGACTTTTCTTATTTCTTCTATGAATATCTGGTTAATCTCTGGCTCATAGAATTCCATCCCAGGTTTATCTACTTCTGACCATCCCCTCTTAGGAATGAGTAAGCAGATTGGCCCATTTGATTTATTCAATTTTGCTCCAATTAGTTGGGCAAACTCTTTCATCTCCTTAGCTCCCATTCGGACACAGAAGCGCGTGTCATGGTAATGTATCTTTCTTCCTTTTAACTGATCTGGCATGGGGTATAACGGACTAAATACAGCATTATCAAGACCTCCTGGAACAACTACAATGGGAATCCCTTTTCTACCTGCAGTTTCTAATCTTTGAGGACCTATACCTTTACAATAACCTCCGTACATTTCGTCCGCTATCTCATGGAGTGTGAAATCAATCACGCCAGCTACTAACCCTTCTGAGATAAACTCTTCCATGGCCATTCCACCACAGCCATTGGCATGGAAAGCTATCATTTCGTATCCTTTTTCTCTCAATAAAGGTTCTGCATTCATTGCACAGGTAGAGTTAATTCCATAGGCGGTAACAGCAACCATCGGTTTTTCCTTTTTTATAATACCGCCATGTGTGATCATTCCACATATTGCAAAAATAGCCTGTTCAAGAATCAAGCGCAAAAACTCATTGAGCCCTATAATGTCAGCCACTGAGTGGATCATAACAATATCCTTAGTTCCAATATATTCTTTCACATCCCTTGAGGCAACTGTTGAGAGCACTACTTTAGGCAGTCCAAAAGGAAGGGATTGCATGATGTATGTGGCAATTGCTGTACCTGTTCCACCTCCCATTCCAAAGACCCCGTGAAGTCTCCCTTGTCCAAGCAACCGCCTTGCCAAGACAGCCCCTCCTTCTTGAACAGCTTTAACAGCTGCCGAACGATTCTTCTTTTTTATTATATCTTCAAGTTTATAGCCTCCTGCTTCTCCCACCTCAAATCGTGTAATGTCTGGCGGAGTTAAAGGTTCCCCGAGAGTTCCGACATCCATTATCAATGGCTGGATCCCATGTCTATGAACACAGTTTTTTATATAATCTACTTGAATCCCTTTGGTATCTAAGGTGGCCACAATGAGTAGTTGTTTCTTCATACCTTCTCCTTTCACTTATATTCACCAAATTTTCCATTTACTTAAGAGAGATGTAGCCCTTTTAATTCATTTACTAATGTTATACTATTTCTCATTCTATAATATGCAGCAAAAATATATTATCATACTTTCCACGATGCTATCAATCTTAACCCATATTATATTAAATAAATATTTTCTAATCCAGCAATAAAAAGGGCTGAAAAAATATTTAAAAATCATTTCAGATTTGGGAATCTATATAGTTTAAAAGGCCCTCGAGCTAATACCTTTTATAGAGTAGCACTATTGATTAATTCTTACCTTCAGAGTCTTTCAAGGACTTTCTCAGAATCCTTGAGATTTGTGTGAGATTTATGCTTGACAAAATGGATAAACTTTTTTATTTTTAAATCATTTAATCAAAGGACGTGATTATGAACAACAAAGAAAAAGAAAGAGAAATGATTAGACAGGCTGCTAAGAGGACAGCAGAAAAGGTTGTGTTGCCAAGGGCGTCTGAAATCGATTTAAAGGAGGAGTTTCCATGGGATATAGTTGACTCATTTGGAAAACAGGGCTTTTTATCCCTAATCCTCCCTGAAGAATATGGGGGAATGAATGGTGACATAGTCTCTTTCTGTTTGGTAGTTGAGGAGATTGCAAAGGTATCGGGAACCTCTTCACTTCTCATACTTTCACAGGGTATTGGCACGCTTCCAATCTGGCTTGCTGGAAATGAGAAACAGAAGGAAAAATATTTTAATTGGATAACAGAAAAAAACCTAATTGTTACATTGGCACTGGCAGAATATGATAAAAAATACAATATCTCCTCACTTAAAACAAAGGCATTAAAAGAGGGTGGAAATTATAGGTTAAATGGGAAAAAGGGGTTTGTGACAAACGGTAGTATTGCACATATTTATACGGTTTTTGCTACCACGGAAGACAATGAAAAAATCTCTGGTTTTATAGTTGAAGATAAGACCCTTGGACTTCAATTTGGTAAAAAGGAAGAAACAATTGGAATGAAAGGGTCGGTGATAACAGATCTGATATTTGATAACTGTTTAATACCAGAGGAAAATCTCCTCGGAAAAGAAGGGGATGGATTAAAGATCGCCCTTGATACCCTTACCAAATCAAAGCCCGCAATAGGTGCCCTGGCAGTTGGGATTGCACAGGGTGCCCTTGAATTTGCCATCAAATATGCCAATGAAAGAATCCAGTTTGGAAAGCCCATCGCATCCTTTCAGGCTATCCGTTTCATGATTGCAGACATGGCCACACAAATTGAGGCAGCCAGAACACTTGTCTACAATGCAGCTAATGAGGTTAATAAAAATACTGATGAATCTGTTAAGATATCTACCATTTCGAAATGTTTTGCTTCTGATGTAGCCATGAAGGTTACTACGGATGCAGTACAGATCCTTGGCGGATATGGTTACATGAAGGATTACCCATTGGAAAGAATGATGAGAGATGCAAAGGTTACACAGATTTATGAAGGACCTAACCAGTTTCAACAATTGATGATTGCAGATCTACTTATAAAGGACTGAGCCTTCCTTCATGTTCAATTGATATGTTTGAAGAAAGATGGAGATGGGTGGAATATTCCGTTTACCCCTCATCCCAGTTCTCGTTGCATATATAATAGGGCTTTTTGTTGGCTATTTCGACCCTCCATACATTGATGATCTTAAAAATATTATTATCCCAATCCTCTTAATCTTCTGGATTCTTTTTATCTTTAAAAGATTTATTTTCTTATCAGGGTTAGTCTCTATATCGATCTTCATTCTCCTCGGTATTATTTCAATTAAATATTATCTTCATCCACCATATTCGACATCAAACATAACGAATTTTCATAATATCGATCCTTTGTTGATTGAAGGGGTTATTGACAAAAGCCCCGTCCGTCTTATTGATAAAACTCGACTTGTTATTCGATCCGAGAAGGTAATTTTATCTAATCGAGCTATACCAGTTAAGGGCCATGTATTGATATATATTAAAGAGAAAAATGAACCTTTCCGATTGGGAGATAGACTTCGCATCTGGTGCAGACTTACCAATCCCAGAGGTTTTAAAAATCCTGGGGTCTTTGACTACGAAAGATATCTTGCATTTGAAAGGATATATACAATCGGTTTCCTTAAAACTGATGAGGCCTGGATAAAGATTGGGGAAGGATTTAATAATCCAGTACTCATAAAGATAGAGGCCCTCAGAGAAAAGATCAGGACTTTCCTTGATAAAGAGTCCCATCCTCAATGTGTAGGAATATTTAAGGCACTTGTCCTTGGTGAGCAAGAACATGTATCGGAAGAATTAAAAGAAACTTTCATAACTACAGGAATTGCGCACTTACTGGCTATATCCGGAGACCACCTTGGGATCGTTGCCCTTTTATCCTTCTCCCTAATCTTATGGTTCTTAAAACGTTCGGAACTCTTGCTTCTTACAATAGATGTTAAAAAGTTTGCTGCCTTACTTACACTACCATGTATTATACTTTATACATTTATTGCAGGGGCTGGAATATCTGTAATAAGGGCAACATTGATGGTCTGTATCTTCCTCTTATCAATCATATTCAGACGCGAAAGAAATCTCATCTACACACTTGCCCTTTCTGCCTTTATCATACTTATATTTTCTCCCTCCTCCATCTTTGACGTCTCTTTCCAGCTATCATTTTTAGCCGTTCTCTCCATACTCTATTTAGTCCCATGGATCATTAAAGAATTAAAAAATGAAAACCTCTATAAAAAATGGTGGGGGAGAAAGATTTTGAACTACATAAAGATCTCCTTTGTAGTAACTACAGTAGCTACATTTGGAACCATTCCATTCGTTTTGCTCCATTTCAACAGAATTTCACTTTTAGGAATAATAACAAATCTTTTTGCTATCCCATGGGTTGGATTTATTATCGTCCCGTTAAGCCTGATTGCATCACTGCTATCATTCATTTTTTATCCTCTTTCAACTCTTATTATAAACTTGAATAGCACTATTACCCTTATCTTTCTCAAAGTCATTAAAACATTCTCCTCCATCCCATATGCTTCTATTTTTATATCTACCCCAACTTTGTTTGAAATGATAATCTTTTATCTGATCTTTTTCTCCATTGTCTATATAAGAAGAAACATAAAGATCAGATACGTATGTTTTGCTTTAATTATTCTCTTAATCATTGATCTTGCTTATTGGGATGTAAAAGGGCTTTTTAAGAAAGACCTCACCATAAATTTTATTGATGTAGGTCATGGAGACTCAATCCTCTTGGAGTTCCCCAAGGGAAAAAGGATGTTGATTGATGGTGGAGGTCTCTATGAGGACCGTTTTGATATTGGTAAAAGTATTATAGCCCCTTTTTTATGGAGAAAAAAGATAAGACATATTGACATCCTTGTGTTAACACATCCTGACCCTGATCACTTTAAAGGTCTAAAATTTATTATTTCTCAATTCTCTATTGGTCAATATTGGGACAATGGTTTAAAAGAAAGATCAGACTCATTTTATCAGATCGAAGAGGCATTAAAAACTAAAAAGATTAAAAGAATTTCGAAAGATGAACAATCTCCTCCAATATCTATAGGTGGTGTTGTTATCTCGTTTTTTAATCCAGCTCGTTTTTACAGAAATTTAAAAAAGGATCTTTCACCATCTGATATTAATAACTCCTCTCTTGTTATCAAATTACAGTTTAAAAATGTATCTGCACTTTTTACGGGTGATATTGAAAAAGAGGCCGAGCTCAACTTAATAAAAAAGAATTTTCCTCTAAGGTCTGATATCCTTAAAATACCTCACCATGGAAGTCTTTCATCAAGTTCTAAGATCTTTATTGATAGTGTGAAACCATCCTATGCCATATTAAGTGTTTCAGATTATGGATGGAAAAAACTCCCGCACCAAGAAGTTCTAAATAGATACACAGAGGCAGGATCCATTATCTTAAGGACAGATAAGCATGGTGCAATTGAAATAAATACTGACGGAGAAAAGATATCAGTTAAAACATTTACCAACTTCCCCCTCCACCGCCACCAAATCCACCTCCTGAGAAACCCCCACCAGAACCTCCACCTCTACTGACCCCACTACCCCTCGGTGCCGAAAACATGGCAGATGTGAGATTTCCTGTCATACTATTTATGGACTGAGAAAATAGATATGGACTAAACCTTACGATTCCTCTTTGTGGAGTATACCAATCAGGCTTCTCTTGATATATACCTTCAAAGGCCTTTGTCCAATTTTCCACTACACCGAGTGAGATGGCATATGGTAAAAATTTAGAAAAAAGATTTTTATCAGCCATTCTTTCAAGCCTATCTCTTTCAGCACGTGACATAAATTCCTGAAAACCTAAAATATCAATATATATAGAAGCCCCTTTTTTTGTCTTTGCAGGCATCGCCCTTCCAATTAAGAATATAGAGAGTCCGGTTAAAAGTCCTGAAATAAAGATCCTCATCCCTAAATGAGGGAAAAAGATTCCTAAAACAAGAATGATAAAAATAAAGGCTAAGATTGCCAAACCCATAAAGGAACCTCTTACACTTTCAGGGTTTTTTGTGAAGAAACCCTTTTTTACCAATTCATCATAAAGAATCCTTTTTAGGTTAGGTATATTTTTGTAAAATCTGTTCTTTAATTCAGATAT
>JBBIOI010000065.1:0-19081 GCA_037443425.1 Deltaproteobacteria bacterium | reverse complement strand
ATGCGAACAAACCACCATGTTTCCTTCATCCAACCCTGAATCTCCTCCCATGATTTGACTTTGAAGGCATAGATACCGATGATGATCATTCCTATGGCCCAGACATAGACCTTATGGAGATAGGGGCCTTTCTGCACAAGGTAATTGGGTGCAAGCAAATCAGCCACCACTAAAAGGATTAGAACAAGATCCTTTCGGGAAATAATTTTTCCTGCCCCGGGATTCAAACTCATCCCCCCACCTGCTCTCTGAGCCTCTTCACGGCGGAAGACAAAACTCATTACCCAGCCCACCACAAAGGCCATGGCAAGTGCTGATAGAATCCGGACAATAACCATTTCAGAACCCAAAATTGCCCCTGTATAGATGATGGCTAAGATATTGGCTGCTGGGGCCACCCAGAGAACAATAAAAGCAGGGCCTATTCCAGCTCCGCCATAATATAAACCACTTGAAACTGGAATTACTGTGCAGGAACAGGCGGCCACAAAAAAGCTTCCCCCGCTCGCTAAGGCAAAGGATTTGATCTTATGTGCAGCTGCCCCAAGATAATAGATGATCGTCTCTTTTGAAATAAAACTAACCATTGCCCCTGCAAGAAGAAAGGCTGGAATAAGGCATGTAATCACATGCAAAGCTATATAGTCTTTCAGGGCTTCCAATCCTGCATAAATTAACTCAATAATAAACATGTAATATTCTCCCTCCTCAGATTATTAGATTCTCGAAAGGATCCTCTCCTGCTCTTTCATCTGTTTTCTTAAAATGGTACGAACCATATCCAGTATTTCAAAGATTTCAGGGCTCTTCACCTTTACCATCACCCTTACCCCCTCTTTACGTGTTGTAACAAGGTGGGCCTTTTCCATAAGGGAGATATGTCGAGAGACATTTGATTGCTCACCATTTATAGAGGGAACGATCTCACATATGCATTTTTCCCTATTTCTTAAGGTTTCAAGAATTTTTAGACGTGTGGGTTGAGCGAGGATCTTTAATATTTCTGCTTTCATTTCGAGAATCTTTTCATCCATAAATCTCCTCTATGATTATATGATTTATTAATCATATAATATAAAAAAAGAAAATATTCAAGCCACTTATTTATTTTCATTATGCTATTGTCAATTTACGAGAGGGTATGTGGCAATGAAACCAAATACGGCATGTGACCCTACGTTTTAGATTCTTTTAATTTCTCGTAGGGTAAGCCCTTGCGGCTTACCGCATTCGGTAAGGGACAAGCCTTTACCATACACTTACTGCTCTCGGTAAGGGATGGACCCTTACCCTACGGAATAAATTTTTTCTCCCCCAATGGGAAGAAGATTAAGGTGAGTGAAGGTGGGGATGCTCTTTAAATTTTTAATTTCTTTTTCAATTAACTGATACATAAATTGAGCGACTTTTTACTAAAAGCCTTCATTTATCAGTCATTGTAAGCACAAAAAATGATGCGTGGCAATCCGACGAAGTCATTGCGAGCCTGAAGGGCGTGGCAATCTCATAGATTTCTTGCTTAGCTCGGAATGAAAATTTTTAAGAGATTGCTTCGGCTTCGCCTCGCAATGACAATTTGGGGCTTAAAGGCTTTTTCAATTCACCTTCCCAATATGAAAAGATTTTTAAATAGTTTTTCAGAGGTCTCGACTTTTTAGATTGACAATTAATATTTTTTAATTTATATATTCGTATATGCAGATTTAATTATAAAGAATCAAAAATGGAAAAGTTATCTCAATTTTTCAAGGCCCTATCTGATGAAACAAGGCTAAGAATTATAATGCTTCTAACACATGGGGAGCTTTGTGTATGTGACCTTATGGAAATATTGGGGGAATCTCAATCCAAGATCTCAAGACATCTTGCTTACCTAAAGCACTCAGAAATCACAGAAAGTAAAAGGGTTGGAGTCTGGATGCACTATAAATTTGTAGAATCAATGAATGGAATTTTTAAAGCCCAAATTGAATTTCTTAGGGAAAAACTTTCAAAAATGCCTCAATTTCAGATAGATAGACAGAAACTTATAGAGTTGAAAAGGCAAGGAAGTTGCAGGGCTATTATGAAATTGAAATCGGCTCGAAAACTTAAAAGATAAGGAGGATAGGGGAAATGGCTGAAGAAAAAATTATTAAGAAACTCTCTTTTCTTGATAGATTTCTAACACTATGGATATTTCTTGCAATGTTTATAGGTGTAGGCTGGGGATACGTATTTCCGGGGATTGTAAAATTCTGGGATCGATTTCAGGTGGATACAACCAATATTCCTATTGCAATTGGATTAATTTTAATGATGTACCCTCCACTTGCAAAAGTAAGATATGAAGAGATGGGAGAAGTCTTTCGAAATTATAGGGTCCTTGCCTTATCTTTAATTCAAAACTGGGTTGTTGGCCCTATTCTAATGTTTGTCCTTGCGATTATTTTTCTCCGTGGATATCCAGAATACATGGTAGGACTTATCATGATTGGGCTTGCCCGCTGTATTGCAATGGTTATTGTTTGGAACGACTTAGCCAAAGGGGATACCGAATACTGTGCTGGTCTTGTGGCATTTAACTCGGTCTTCCAGGTTATTTTTTACTCCATCTATGCCTACATCTTTGTAACACTTCTTCCACCGTTTCTCGGATTAAAAGGGGTAGTTGTAGATGTAACAATCGGACAGATTGCTGAGAGTGTTTTTATATATCTTGGAATCCCTTTTATCGCTGGCATCCTTTCACGATTTATTGGATTGAAGACTAAAGGAAGGCAATGGTATGAACAGAAGTTTGTTCCAAAGATCAGCCCAATTACTCTGATCGCCCTTCTCTTCACTATTCTCGTGATGTTTTCCCTAAAAGGTGAATTTATTGTAAAGATTCCATTAGATGTCGTGCGAGTTGCCATTCCATTGCTCATCTATTTTGTGCTGATGTTTCTTGTTTCATTCTATATGAGCAAGAAGGTGGGGGCAAATTATCCGCAGAGCGTAACACTTTCGTTCACTGCTGCCTCGAACAATTTTGAGCTTGCCATTGCTGTAGCTGTTGCTGTCTTTGGAATTAATTCCGGTCAAGCCTTCGCAGCTGTTATTGGACCACTTGTTGAAGTCCCAGTGCTTATCAGCCTTGTTAATGTAGCGTTGAAATTTCGTAAAAAATATTTTGAAATTAAGGAAGAGGTTACACAATTGGCAAAAGAACCATCTTTAGCTTTTGGGAATCCAATTGATAGTAATAAGCAAAAAAAATAATAGCCTTAAAAATACGAGTGATTCAAAATTTTTATAAAGGAGAAAAAATGACAAAAAGAAAGATCAAGGAAACTGTTAAAGAAAGATATTCTGAAATCGCCAGCGAAGGAAGTTCCTGCTGCGGTCCATCAAGTTCTTGTTGCGGGAGTACTGATTTTTTAAAGGAGATCAGCAGAAACATTGGATATTCAGATGAAGAACTTAAGACTGTGCCTGAAGGATCAAATCTTGGTCTTGGCTGTGGCAATCCTGTGGCTTTGGCCTCTTTAAAAGAGGGAGAGACTGTGCTCGACCTTGGCTCTGGTGCAGGCCTTGATTGTTTTCTTGCTTCGCAGAGGGTAGGTGAGAAGGGTAAAGTCATTGGAATAGATATGACCCCTGAGATGGTAAAGAAGGCCAGAGAAAATGCTAAAAAGGGAGGGTATAGAAATGTAGAGTTCAGGCTGGGAGAGATCGAGAATCTACCTATTGCTGATAATTCTATCGATGTTGTGATCTCCAATTGTGTTATAAACCTTTCACCTGATAAAGATAAGGTTTTTAGTGAAGCTTATAGAGTATTAAAACCTGGAGGAAGGCTAATGATTTCGGATATCGTTTTGCTAAAGGAACTTCCTGAGCCTTTAAAAGAGAATATCGATACCTATATTGGATGTATCTCAGGTGCAGCTTTAAAAGCCGAATATCTGAAAAAGATTGAGTCAGCTGGTTTCAAGGATGTAAAGGTAATTGATGAAACTCTCTTCCCGATTGAATTTCTAACCAATGATCCAAACATTAAAAAAATAATTGAGAATCTTGGGTATCTCTCTGAAAAAATAGAGGAGATATCAAATTCTGTTGTAAGTATAAAAGTACAGGCTTTTAAATTGGATAGTAGTTGTTGAAAATCTTAAAAATAGGCCGTGTGCCTGAAAAAAAGGAATAATATATGGTTGAGTATAAAATATCGCAAGTCCCAGTAGATGGATGAGTAACATGAGAACCAGAAACACCGACAGTTAGTCGGCGGATATTAAGATTTCCTGATGGAACACAGATTCAGGTAAAAGGGTTAGAAGAAATAATGGATGAACTTTACTCAGAAGGTAAACTTGCAAATCGTGAAGCTGCAGAAGAAATCCTTATAAGGCTTGAAAAATATAATAATTATATTCCAGCCTCTGCCCGCCATGAATATAGAAGCATTATCCTTAAAGAATATAAAGAATATTTGTCTATGAGAAATAAGTAAAAACAGCAGGCCCAAAACTAAACTCTATTTATTCAAATATCGTTCCAATGTGCTGTCAGGAGTTGATCCAACGATAATATCGCCATTTACAATCTTTGTTGGAGTTGAAGTAAATCTAAACCTATTTGCAAGAGCCATGTCTTCAAGTACCCTACTTTTAGCCT
The DNA here is from genome assembly GCA_037443425.1 of Deltaproteobacteria bacterium. Classification (GTDB taxonomy): domain Bacteria; phylum Desulfobacterota; class BSN033; order BSN033; family UBA1163; genus JBBIOI01. Next base: position 14,440 of record JBBIOI010000065.1, on the reverse strand, counting down.
TGCCGGTTTCAAGGGCTAAATTAAAATTTTTTATATTGTAACCCTTCCCTTTTAGGAGTTTTTCGACATTTTCCTTTATTGCTTCTTTCTCCAGACGAGTCACCATCTCCTGACCTTCCTTTGTAAAAAAGAAATCATGAACGACCCAAAAGGCATCATTTCCAACTTCGTGAGCTGCTGCAGCAAATTCTGAAAGTTCAAAAGTCTTTCCCCGAGCTTGAAATGGAAAGTGCTTAAATATGTACTTAAATTCTTGGGGATACCGTTTCATCAATCCAGCCATTTTTAACCATGAATCCATACAGTACGGACATTGAAAGTTAGAAAATTCTACAATTACAACCCTTGCTCCTATATTTCCAATAAAAGGGGACTTTTCCATATCCAACATTGTCATATCAATCTTTTTTGGTCTTGGCGGTCCGGCCTCTTTTAATGTGATATTTTCTCCTTTTATATATAAGTTTCCTAAAATTACCTTTTCACCATTCTTATCTACATATATAACTACTGGAATATCCTTATCAGGAAGAGAAATGATAAGCTTCAGGGAATAGAAATCAGGAATCGGACTTTCTTTCTTTTTAACAAATTTAATCTCTGCATCCGGTGGAAGACGAACATGAGACCTAAAAATTTCGATTCCATTTCTAACAACTAAATCACTTTGAGAATTTCCATGGATAGGTAATAAGCAGATATATATTATTAAAGCCATACTTAAAAAAATAAATTTTCTCATCCCTTATTTACCTCCTGAGAATTTACTTCCTACAACTGCTATTAACATATATAAAACTTGAATAAAAGTCAATCTCCCTGCTCAATTTCTCAGGTATTCAATTCAAGAAATTTTCGAAATCCAAAATGGTCTTGACATAATAGATAGGTTATAATATATAATAAATTGAATTAGGGTGCCGGGTTAGCTCAGTCGGTAGAGCAGAGGACTGAAAATCCTCGTGTCCGTGGTTCGATTCCGCGACCCGGCACTTTGTTTAAAAAGCCAGGGCAATCTTCATTGCCCTGTTTTTTCATATAGGAGGCCAAAATGTTCTTAGAATTGATTATTAAAGGCGGTCCTATAATGATCCCGATCATTTTAGGATCAATTATTGCTTTAGCCATTATACTTGAAAGATTTTGGACCCTTTGGAAAATACGTTTAAATATCCAGGAATTTGCTCAAGAAATTTTTATTTATCTTGAAAAGGGCCATTTTCAAAAGGCACTTGAGCGCTGTTCGAAGATAAAACATCCCATTGCTGATGTATTTAAACTTGGTATATTAAATAGGGGTCTCAAACGAGAAGAAATTGAGGCAATAATGGAAAGAGAGGGAGATGAACAGATTCAATATCTTGAAAAATACTTAGGCTTTTTACTCGTTATAATAGGTGTTGAACCGATGATGGGATTTCTTGGCACAATAGTTGGACTTATCAATGCTTTTATGGCATGGGAACAGATGGGTAGCAATATTACTGTAAACGCCTTAGCTGCTGGAATTTATCAAGCAATGATAACAACAGCAGCAGGCCTGTCGGTCGCAATTCCTGCCTATATTCTTTATCACATAATTGTTGGAAAAATTAAATTCCATGCAAGGGAGATGACCTACTATGGAAATGAACTCGTTGAACTACTTGTTAAACCAAGAGAAGGAGTTCAAAGATGAAGATTAAAACCAATAGAGATTCTGTTTTGACATTAGAATCAATTGCCCTTACAGATATTATCTTAAACATTTTTATCTTCTTCTTTACAGCCTTCAGTCTTGTCTACACATTTAATCCTGCAAGAGAATCTCGTATTATGATAAAACTTCCCCAGGCCGATATTAGAACACCTGTGGACCAAAAAGAACCTATAGTAATTAACATCAATAGCAAAAATGAAGTCTTTCTTGGAAATAAACAGAAATCTCTCAGAGAACTTAAAAAAGAACTCCAATCACTAATTGCCTTCAATAAAGTAAGACCTGTTATAGTTAGAGCAGACAAAGATGTTGTTTTTGATCGTGTAGTTCAGGTTCTTGATGTAGCCAAAAACGCTGGGGTTGAACGTCTGGGAATTGCAATCGAGGAAAAAATGACACAAAAACCCCTTAAATAAGAACCTTTCACTAAAATTCCAAAAATGTTTTAAATTTTATTCTTCTTCAAAATATTCTTTAAATTTCCAATGGATGTTTTTTAAATCTTATTTTTTACTTCTGTTTAAATTTATAAATTATTGAAAATTAAAAGAAATTTTTTAAAATTTTTTTCTTGACATTCAATATTTTGTGTTTTAATATATTGGTGATTCAACCTTTAGAGGAAAGGGGTGCCTATATGAGTTATGTTATCTGTGATAAAAGGAAAGGTAGTCCAAAGATCCATATTGAAGTATGCCGTAGAAAGTGTAAAATGGTTCAAGAATGTAAGACTTATAAACAATTCATAACAAACTCAGAAAGAAAGGCAGCTTAACAAGGATTCACCTCACCTGCCACTCCAGGCAGGCCTTCATACCCCTCCTTCTTATTACCTCAGGGCCATTCAGCTGAATGGCCCCTTTTTTTACATAATTTATGGGAAAGATCCCTCGGTTCTTAACCGATATCTCCCCATTCGTATTGGATGATACTAATAAAACATAAACTTGCTGTCTCGGACCTCAAAATTCTTTTACCGAGACTTACTGGTATAAAGCCTTTTGTCTTTGCCTGCTCAACCTCATCAGGGCTTATACCTCCTTCGGGTCCTACAATAAAAAAGATTTTATCCCTTTTTTCCTTTAGTATGTCTTTTAATTTAATACCATTTTTCTCCCAGAGGAGAATATTAAATGAGGAAGGAGAACTTAAATCCAAAACTTCAGAATAACTTTTTATCGGACTTATCTTTGGGATTACCCCTCTCCCGCATTGTTTTGATGCCTCTTTTGCAATCTTTTCCCATCTGATCTGCCTCTTTTGTGATTTAGATCTGTCATAGTCAGGTATAGTTCTTGAAGAGATAAAAGGAATAATCTCTTTAACACCTAACTCAACAGCCTTCTGTATGAGATAATCCATCTTTTCTCCTTTCAATAAACTCTGAGCAAGTGTTATATCTATAGGCGGTTCTTTTGGCGAAGGTAAAATATTTTTAATATTAATTGAAACCGATCCCTTCTTTTCTTCTATAATCACGCCTTCATAATCATTCGCAAGACCATCAAATACAGTAATCCAATCACCAGGTTTTAGGCGAAGCGTTTTTATTATGTGTCGAACCTCAGGTCCTTCAATCTTTAAAATATCATTTTTAATGCTTGGATTTGGAACATAAAATCTTGGCATTATTTCCCCAAAAATCTTTATAACCTTTTAAGAACCAAACAAACCCATTCTTTGTCTTTTAAAGTTTTAACTAAAATAAATTTATTTCCTTCAAGATAATGCTTTTTAAGCTCTTCTACCTCTGTTTCCAAAACCCCTGAAAGTATTAAAAACCCATCTTTATTAATTCTTTTTGAAATCGAATGGCTCAACCTCTTTAAAGTCTTTAAATCTATATTAGACACTATAATATCAAATTTTCTTCTGAAAGTTCCAACACTGCCTTTTTTTATCTTTACAATATTTAATAGACCATTATCTTCCACATTTTTTATAGCATTTTCAACCGCTACCTCATCTCTATCTACTCCCCAAACAACCTTAGCACCAAGCTTTGCTGAGATGATTGATAAAATTCCCGAGCCTGTTCCAATATCAAGAACTGAAATATTATTCCTCTTTATAATCATATCTAAGGCTTTTATACACAATTTCGTTGTAGGATGAGTCCCTGTCCCAAAAGCCATTGCAGGGAAAATATTTACGGGAATCTCTCTTTTTTTTATTCTTACCTCTGCCCATGGTGGTTTTATTAAAAATTTTGAAAATAGACGAAAAGGTTTAAAAAACCTTCTCCACTCACTCGCCCAATCCTTTTCTGGAATAGAAATTGTTTCCATTTCAAAAAGAGATATTTCAGGATCAAAACTCTTCAAAGACTTTATATATTTATTTATGGCTTGAAGAATCCTCTCCTCTCTCCCATCCTGAATAAAATAAGCTCGTATTCTCTGTTTACCTGAAACTTCCTCAATCTCTTCAATTCCCGTAGCCCCCTGTTCAAATAAGAAGTTTGAAATTGATTCAGAATAATCATTTGGGATCAAAATTGTAATCCCTAACCATCTCTTTTTCATAAAAATTATCCATTCTAAGAAAAGTAATTTTTTTATAAAAATCTTAAAAATGCCTGAGTGCCATTATAAATTTCCGAAGCCTCTCATTGAATGTTTCAGGTGATTCCATCATCACCATATGCCCTGCCCCTGAAATAATCTCAAGTTGTGAACCAATGATCTTTTGATGAAGATATTGAGAATACCTTACGGGTGTAAGTTCATCTTCAGATCCGCATATAATTGAGGTTGGTAGCTTTATATTCTCAACCTCTTTTAAGAGGTCAAATTTATCACAGGCCAAAAAGTCTTTATAAAGGATCTCGGGTTTGCATCGTCTTAAATTTTCAATTCCCTCTTGAATTAATCTTTTTTGAGCATTTTTAGAATAAGCAAAACTTACTAATTTAGGAATAGTCTCTTTAAAATTATTCTTTATTCCGTTTAAAATAGATGTTGCAACCCTTAATTTTGCTCCTGTGCTTACCAATACTATCCCTCTGATATAGTCGGGGTATCTTAATGCCATATCCTGTACAATTGCGCCTCCCATTGAATGTCCAACAAGAATAATATCCGAGATATTAATAGTTTTTATGAAACAGAATACGTCATATGAATAAGAGGCAATATCATCTCTTCCATTTCCTTCTGATTCTCCATGACCGGATAATTCAAGGATGATTGGATTAAATTCTTTTTGGAAGTATGTCTTTTGATAATTCCATATAAAATTATTACCTCCTGCTCCATGAATAAAAAGAATTGTCTCTCTTCCTTTAAAAATTCCTTTATCTCCTACCCAGTAATTTAATTTTTCACCACCTATCTCACTAACTGGCATCTCTCATAATTCTCCAGATAATTAAAGTAAGAATTCATTTCTTCAAATAACTTATCTACATCATTTATATGAGATATCTTTTCACGAAAGGAAGTGCTATTAGGTAAACCTTTTGTATACCAAAACATATGTCTTTTTATATCCTTTAAGGCCTTATCTTTCCCTTCATAGTCAAGGATTAAGGAAAAGTGATATCTCATCACTTCCTGCCTTTCAATTAGTGCTGGAGTCCCTTTTCTATGTCTATCAAAAATCCATGGATTTCCAAGTGCACCTCTCCCAATCATCACACCATCGCAACCTGTTTCATCAAACATCTTATTTATTAAATCTGAGTTTTTAACATCTCCATTTCCTATGACTGGAATTTTGAGTTTTTGCTTCAGTTCTTTTATTATTTTCCAATCTGCCTTTCCCCTAAACTTCTGAATCTTTGTCCGTGGATGTATAATAATCCAATCTACTCCGCACTGTTCTGCAATCTTTGATATCTCTTCTGCATTTATATGTTCGTAATCCCATCCAGAACGAATTTTAATTGTCAATATACCCTTTACCTTTTCTCTTACCTTTAGAAGTATCCTTTCCACCTTTTCAGGGAATCTCATTAAATCTGAACCGGCCCCTGTCTTTACTACCTTATCTACGGGACATCCCATATTTATATCAATCCCATCTGCTCCCAAGCCTTCTGCTATCTCGGAGGCGTTCGCTAATATATCAGGGTTTGATCCAAATAGTTGAACAATAATAGGATGCTCATCTTTTTCTATCCTTATTAATCTGTCCCTCTTTCTAATCAATCCATCAGCGCTTACCATCTCTGTAAATACTAAATCACAACCATGTCTTATTACTAATTTTCTTAATTGGTAATTTGAAATTCCTGAAAGAGGGGCAAGAAAGAGAGGTTGACGAAGTTGAAGATTACCAATTCTCATTTTCAGAAGATTAAAAACTTTCTTTCTACCCTTTATAAGATCTATTTAACTTTCCCCATTTCTCTTTAATATTTTTAATTGCCTCTTCCAGATGGAGATGCTCACCAAGATCAATCCCCTCCCTTTTTAAGCCCTTAAATAGCTTTATCAAGGTAGGCTCTTCAAGATTAAAATTTTCATAATCACTAAATTTCTTGAAAATCTCTTCTGGCGTTCCCCTCTCGCTTAAGTGTCCTTGACTATGCATAATATATAGTATGTCAGTAACTTCTGAAACAAGATCAACCTCATGAAGTGTCATTATAATTGTTATCCCTTTCTTCTTATTTAGGTCATTTAAAACCGAAATCAGATCCCGTTTCGAAGTCGGATCAAGTCCTGTAAAAGGTTCATCAAGAATTAAAAGTTCAGGCTCTAAAACTAATGCCCCTGCTAAGGCAACCTTCTTCTTCTCACCACCAGAAAGATAATTGACCATCTTGTCTTTTATGGATTCAATATTCAGTTTCTCCATTACGATCTCTGCTAACTCCTTCGCCCTTTTCTTATCCAAGCCATAGTTCAAAGGAGCAAAAAGGATATCATCATAAACAGTAGGACCGATAATCTGTTCATCAACATCTTGCATTACTACACCAATTCTTTGTCTGATCTTTTTAAAATCCCTTCCTGGATCCACCCCAAAAACTCTTACCTTTCCTTCCTTAGGGATAAGCATACCGAGAAGATGTTTAAGAAGAGTGGTCTTTCCACATCCATTTGAACCCAAAATAGAAACTCTCTCGCCTTTATTAATAATAAAATCCAGACCACATATCTGTACCTTTGTCATATCAGGGTAAACGTGCGTTATACACTCTACTTCTACAATTCTTTTATCTTCCATACCTTTAATCCCTGTAATGAATTCTGTTCTTAAATCCACGTACCATCATCGCCTCATACATATTTTCGCTCGAATCGATACTCTTTATAATTAAGTGTCCAAAGGCATTTGAAATATTTACAAGACTTCTCCATGGATTTCTCCATTGGAAACCTCCGCGTAGATAAAGGGCATAATGGGTCTCTTCAAGCACTTTAAGAAGTATAAACATTGAACGATACGTTATAAATAGACCGGTTACAATTATTGATGGAAGCACCTTTTCAAGAGATTGAAAGATTTTTGGAGACGGGGTGGTTGAAAAAAGTATAATAATCCCGGTAGATCCACATAAAACTTTTAAAACAATAAGTCCTATAAAATGTATTTCAAATCCAGAAATAAAGATAAGTAATATTGCAAAAATAAGTGGATAAAGTGTGTAAAGGAATATCGACCTTGGAATTCTTGAGATAAAAAAAAGTGAAAGGAGGATTGAATATAGGATGAAAAGTAAAAAAATGTTTTTAAAAATTACAACCCCAAACAAAACAATAGCCATCCCGATAATCTTTAGACCTGGAGAAAGACGATGAAGGAAACTTCTCCCTTCTATTGCTAAGTAATCAAGGTAATAAAGTTTTATCATCTCGCACCTATCCTTAATAAGTCAGGCCTTAAACGATATATATATTTTATAATTAATGTATTTATAACACCCTCAAGGAGCCATCCAATAGCCCCCAGTGATAATATAATCTTCATAAATCTTGAAAAATTTATTTCGCTTTTTTCATTTTCCTTAAAATCCCTTTTTTTAAAAATATTAATCTCAAATAATTTAGCCTCATCATCTTTATGGATAAGCTCTTTATAATGTTGACTGCTAAGCCCAACGACTCCAATCATTGAAAATGTCGATATTGAAAGGGCAATAACTGTTGCCAAAAAAATAGCAATAGTTAATCTCTTAAAGAATCTAAAAAAAAGGTGGAAAAAGATAAATCCGAAGATTCCTTCAAGAGAAAGGATAAGGGTATTAAGTCCTATAACTGTAATCCCTCCATGTCCGAAAAGTGCTAAAATAAAGTTTACTATAAATGTTGAAAGAAAAATCAGTGATGGACCAAGCAATATCCCAGAAATCACAGTAAGATTTATATGATAGGCAATTGGTATAATCTCAACCGAAGCGCCGAGTATCATCAAAGCAGACAACATGCCGAGCAATGGTAGCTTTCTACCTATTCCCTCATCTCTCTCTATCCTAAGAAATATCCATCCGATTAATATCATAATAATAAATCCTAAAACCCAAAGCCAGATAGGTAAGACTCCATCTGGAAAATGTAAATGTGACATTGGTGATTCCCCTTAGATTAGGCTAAAATGAATTTAAAGGGTATGTCAAGAAAACTTTTCATTTAAAGGATATTCTTTATTGAATTCCTCTTTTATTCTATTAAAATAACCAAATTTGAGCCATGGAAATTCATCTTTTAAAATCTTTATCATCTTTGAAATTCCAATCCCTTCACCCTTACCCACTACCTTTAAATAGAGGTCTGGATCTATATTAAGATTTCTCATCTGAATAAGGTCAATCTGAGTAATCTCAATAAATTTAATTAATTTATCTATTTCTGATTCTCTGTCTGTAAAGCCTGGGAAAACAAGAAGGTTAATCGATGTATAAACACCTAATTCTTTTGCAATTATTAATGAACTTATAATTTCATTTAGCCCGTATCCATTGGGCCTATGGTAGCGTTTAAAATATTTTGGATCTGCACTGTTTAATGTTACACGAATGCTATCCAAACCAGCTTTACAGATTATTCTAACATATTCTGGAAGACTACCATTTGTATTGAGATTGATTGTTCCCCTATCAGTTCTTTCTCTCATCTTTTTGATTGATTGCTCAATAAGCCTCCACTGAATCAATGGTTCTCCTTCACAACCCTGACCAAAACTAACAATAGGATCTTCTGCCTTGCTGAGATGGGGTACAGTTATTTCTAATATCTCATCAACCGTAGGAATAAAATCTATCCTCTCTTGCGAAGCTGGGCAACATTCAGAGGGTTGTAAGGATATGCATCCAATACAGTTTGCATTACATGATGGTGAAGTCGGCAATGGACATTCCCACCTTTGAAAGAATACATTCTTTGCTGCAAAACAGTTATAACTGAGTGCACATATTGAAAGTTGTTTTAGAAGTCGGTTCTTGGGACTTTTTTTCAAAAATAATCTCACCTTTTTTTTAAGAAGTTCATCATTATTAAAATGTTTGATATCCCAGCGTTGATTGGGATCAACCATTATACCTGTTACCCAGAATTTCCCTTCCTTCCATCCCACACAACTATAAGCCCATAGGGGAAGGATCGGGGCATTTGGTAACTTCTTGGCGGCAGGTATTAAGGTGCGAACATAACCCGGAGGTAAAAAGGCGGAAACAGCAGTACAAGCCAAATCTTTTGTCCCAATTTTTAAACTTTTTAATAATATAAGGTCCTTTTTTTCTTCGTCCCAGCCAATCGGAATTCTACCTGGGAGACTAAACAATTGACTTCCCTCTGGAAGCGGAACCAATTCTTTGGCATCGGGTATAACCAAACGATCTCCAGATCGTCCAATTGCTTTTATGTATGGATGATCAAAAATATTGTTTTCTGAATCTGAAAAGACAAGATTTATATACCCTTTATCCATGATATTATTTTTGTGAGATTAATTATAAATCTTTTAGGAATAGAATAAATAAAAGTTACTGTTAGGAAGGATATTTTCTTTCTCCCTTAGATTTTCTAAGACATCTTTTAACATTTTTTCTTTTTAAAGAAGCCTTAAGACGATTTGTTTTATTGCGTCTTCTCATCTTTCGACCTCCCCAAACTTATTTTTTAACCAACCAGATTCCTAACACAATCAATAGGGTTCCAATCGCTCTCGAAATATTTATCCCCTCTTTTAGTATTAAAGCACTTAAAATCATCGTTACAAGTGGATAACTTGCCGAAAATGGGAACAACCTTTGAAGTAGGCCATTGTTTAAGCACGGTATAATATGTCCACATCCCAAAGAGCCCTGCCATCAAACCACTTGCAGAAAAAATAAGAATACCTTTTACATCTACTTCTAATAACTCTTTGTACCTCCCTGACCAGAAAATAAAGATGAGAAGACCTATTGTTATTGTAAGATTTCTTATTGTAATGCCTATAATTGGATCTAATTTTACTAAACCTATCTTTTCAATGATCGGTATTGAACCCCAAAGTATCATAGTTATTATTATAAGGAAAAAAACTACCTTATCCTCCATACTCATTTCGAGACCTTTTTAATTCTTCGACTATAGAATAAGGAAGTCTCATATCACCCTTACCCACTCCTATTTCTAAACCATTTTTCTCAATTCCATGGTAATCAGTTCCCCCTGTTATTAATAGGGAATATCTTTGGGCAAGCTCCTTATACTGAGAGACTTCAAGGCTTGAATGTTCAGGATAATAAACTTCAATACCCTTAAGGCCTTCATTAATAAGAGCAACTATTAATTCTTCTATTTTTGAATAGTCTTTTAAATTTAAAGTATTTGGGTGCGCAAGTACTGGAATGCCTCTGGCTTCCCTTATAAAAGAGATAGCCTGTTTTGAAGTAAATCTCACTTTATCCACATACGCAGGGGCACCTTTTTTTAAATATCTTTCAAAAGCCTCCTGATAGCTTTTTACATAGCCCTTTTCAAAAAGAACCTGGGCAAAATGAGGCCTACCCACTTGTCCGCCGCCTGATACCTTTAAAACCTCCTCATATGTAATATTTATTCCCAAACCATTTAACTTCTCCACAATCTTAGGATTTCTCTCTGATCTGACCATCTGTAAATACCTAAGTCTTTCATTAAGAATTGGGTTATGGTTATCTATGAAATATCCTAACAAATGCATGGAGCCCGAGGAATACTCTACACTTATTTCTACCCCTGTTATCAATTCAATACCAATCCTTTCAGCCTCTATTAAGCCCTCATCTAATCCCTCTACAGTGTCATGGTCAGTTATGGCAATGGCCTGAAGTCCTTTTAACCGTGCATGTCTAACAAGCTCAGAAGGACTCATAGTTCCATCTGATGCAGTGGTGTGGAGATGGAGATCAACATATCCCATATTTAACTCTATAAAATATCTTTAAAATATAATAGATAAAGAATTCAATGTCAAACAAAATAATTCATAAAATTTTATCAAATTTATTCATCGAAGTGTAAGTATTTGAATTTTAAGCATAATTTTTTTAAAAAATAATGCTTGACAAAACCATCCACTTTGAATATATTATTATTAGTGAGGAAAAATACAGTATGAATTAATTAAATTAAATTTAAGCCATTCTCTCGGAAAGGAATATTACTTAAAGAAGGATTTACCCTTTCCATACATGAAGAATGGAAGGGGTTTTTTATTATATATGAAAGGGGTATACGGTTGTGAAGAAAGGTAGGACATCGAACAAAAAAAGAGGAGATCTTAATATCGACTCACTCTCATCATTGTCTCTTTTTCAAGAGACACAGGACTCTATGCCACCAATTTTACCTCCTTCCTTTAATGAAAATGATTTTGAGGAGGTCTTGGAGGATTTTGAACTCCAACCTGATATAGGGGAATTAGAAATAGATGAAACTGAAGAGTTTAAAATAGATAAAACATCCCCTGATGAAATTCCTTTTGAACCACAAGATATCACATGGGAGTATCTTAAAGGACTTGAAAAGATATCCCTCCTTACACCAGAAAAAGAGGTTGAGTTGGCAAAAAAGATTAAAGAAGGTGAAAGACAAATCAAGATACTCCAAGGCAGGATAAATCGTCTGAAGGCAGAACTTTTTCCTGAAAGTACTGTAGCAAAGGAAGGAAATAAAAGATCGAGCAATGAAAAGAAAAATACAAAAACCAAAGGGAAGAACAGTAAAAAGAAACTTAGCCCTTCAGAGATTAAAGAAAAAATGAATCTTTATAAGAAACTTACAGAAAAACATCAACAAACCATTAACGAAGTCCAGAAGGCAAAGAATGAACTTATAGAAGCTAATCTTAGATTGGTGGTCAGCATTGCAAAGCGGTATGCTAATAGAGGTCTATCATTTTTAGACCTTATCCAAGAAGGAAATCTCGGACTTATTCAGGCAATGGTTAAATTTGATTATACAAAAGGATATAAATTCAGCACTTATGCCTCGTGGTGGATTAGGGCTGCTATTTTAAGGGCATTTGCTGAAAAATCAAGAACGATTCGAATACCAAACTACCTTTTTGAAATAAAAGGTAAATTAATGAAATCATTTAAAGATCTGGTTAAGAGGCTTGGGCGTGAACCAACATCTCAAGAATTATCGAAAGATAGCGGAATCTCATTACATGATGTAGATAAGATACTCAATCTAATTGAAGAACCAATATCCCTTGATATGCCAATAGGTGAAGAAGATAGCACCCTTGAAGACCTGATCCCTGATGAAAAAAGCCTTTCTCCAAGCGATTCTCTTCTTGAGAAAGATCTTTCCTACCAGGTATCAAAACTACTTTCTGGTCTTTCACCAAGGGAGGAAAAGATCCTGAGACTACGTTTCGGAATAGGTGAAGATGGTGAGTGCACTCTTGAAGAAATAGGCCGACAGTTTGGGCTCAGCCGAGAAAGAATTCGACAAATAGAAGCAAAGGCCCTTGAACGATTAAGGGATCCTAATCGCTATAAGGAGATTAGAGAGTATTTTGAATAAATAATATAATCCATTAAAAGGGTATCCTTGAATAAGAGGATACCCTTTTAAAATTTAAAAATTCCTATTCTTCTATTTGAATAGCTTCTACTGGACAGTTTTCTACCGCCTCTTTACACGAATCAATAACATCCTCCGGAACTTCATCCACTTTAACAATAGCCTTATCACCGCTCATCTCAAAAACCTCTGGACAGGTGTCAACACAAGATTCGCATCCAATGCATGTTTCTTCATCTACTGTTACTCTCATGATATCTCCTCCTCTAATTCTTTGAATTGATAATTCAAAATCTTTTCCTCTTATAATCTTGATTTTCTGAATTTGTAATATAAGAAAGTAAAAGTCAACCCCATAGCTATGAGCATAATTATCGATACTATAGTTTCTACCGAATCCAAACGTGTTGCAACTTTTTGATAGGTTGCTCCAACCCACCATCCAAAAAAACCTAAAAAAAGGCAACGAAATATAGAGCCTAAAAATGTGTAAATTGTAAAAGGTTTAATTGGAATCCTGATGAGTCCTGCAAATATTGAAACAAGAGATATTGGAAATACAGGTATAGCTCGGAAAAAAAAGATGGCCATACCCTCTTTTTTCCTCATAAATCTCTTTTCTAAATTTTCTATATCCTCCCAGTTAATATCTAAGAAACGTCTAAGCCTCAAAACTAATGCTCTGCCTCCATAAAAACTTATCATGTAACCAATATAGGAGCCCAATGTTGATGCGATTGTCCCTGGAAGGACAATAATCCATAAAATATCAATCAGTGCCTTCTCGATAGAAAGTCCTGGCATGATAAGAATGGCACCTGCACCCATAATAATTAGTGGCGAAGGAATCGGAACAATAATCTGTTCAATCATAACCCCGATAAATACAGAAAGTTGACCATGAGATCTCATTAATTCCATAATCCATTTTGTTAATTCCGAAATCAAATGAATCACCTCAATATTTTTACTTATTAACCTTATAAAAAAATCCAGTCAAGTAAAATTTTTAAGACCTTGAAAAACTATTTAAAAATCTTTTTATAGTGGGGAAGGTTGAGTGAAAAAGCCTTCGAGATAGAGAAAATATGTTTTAAATTTATTTTAAAGTAAGCACAAAAGGAAGAAGTTTGATCCTTTAAGTATTAATAGAAAATTTTAGAGTTGTAAAAATTCTTATGGACTTTCTTTATCCTCTTCAATAATAATAAGATCTTCGATCTCCTCTAATATTCTTGGGGTCAATCCAACCACATTTTTCAACTCGTCTATAATTTTAAATCTACCTTTAAAATTTCTATATTCGATTATAGCCTTTGCAAGCTTTTCACCAATATAAGGAAGTCTCATCAATTCCTTTATTGATGCCTCATTAATATTGATTGGACTTTTTAACCCTTGGGCACTAATCCTTTCATTTTTATAAGCCCTGTAATGTTCTTCTAAATGTTTCTTTGCCATCTCAAAATTTTTTGGATCTATCCATTTGACCTGGTATATTCTCCCCAATGCACTCTTCAAATGAGGGATATCAAGCTCGCCAAGATGATTATGATGAGGAAGATGTCGAATCTTCTTACCGTCCTCTCTCAATTCAATTATTGCAAAGGCTGAATCAGGTAAGCTATCAATATAATATCTGCTCCAAGTTTCTGCTAAGGCATTTGTTATAAAGTAAGATATTAAAGATATCTTAAATAATACAAATATTATTTTTCTTTTTAAATTTATTAACATACTTTAATATTATTTTTCCCTTTCTCTAATGTCAATAAGATTTTTTGCTGACCGG
>JBBIOI010000064.1:0-19225 GCA_037443425.1 Deltaproteobacteria bacterium | reverse complement strand
AGCTCGAGCACCTGTCTCATTTGGCCCAAGTGAAGTCTTGTCATCAAAACCAACCCAGACCCCAGCAATTAATGAAGGAGTATAACCAATAAACCATGCATCAGCAAAATCACTTGATGTACCGGTCTTGCCGGCTACTGGTCTTCCAAGAACCTTTGCCCTTTGACCAGTTCCATGTTGGACAACCCCTTCAAGGAGATGTGTCATGAGATATGCAATTTGGGGTGAAATAACACGTTCATTTGTAGTAGGCTGAGGCTTGGATTCAGGTTCTTCTTCATTTTCCTCTCCATTTTCCTCAATCTCTTCGCCTTCATAGAAGGGATAGTTTTCTTCAAGGACCTCACCTTTCATAGTCACGATCTTTCTGATAAATATGGGTTTAATACGTTCACCTCCATTTGCAAAAACAGAAAAACCAGAAACCATTTCGAGCATAGAAACCCCTGATGTCCCGAGAGCGATAGAAAGATCTCTTTTGATAGGAGATTCTATTCCAATCCTTTTTATGAATTTAAGGGCATAACCAATACCGATATCCTCTAAAATCTTTACTGTAACAACATTTCTCGAATGCGCTAATGCATTTCTGAAAGTGATAGGTCCTCTAAAGTTTTTATCGTAATTCTTTGGGGCCCAGTAATTACTTCCATCAGGGTCACCGTATTCAACTGGTGAGTCCATCAGGATTGTAGAAGGTGTGTAGCCTTTTTCCAGCGCAGCCGTATAAATAAAGGGTTTAAATGCTGAGCCAGGTTGTCTCTTAGAATAGATTGCACGATTAAATTGACTTTCACTAAAATCCCTTCCTCCCACCATTGCCTTAACATAACCTGTTTTTGGATCCATACATAATAATGCACCCTGAACATTTGGTTCTTGTTCCAATGATAAGATTAATGGCTGGTCCTTTTTCTGTATCTCTTTTACTCTTACATGAATCACATCTCCCGGTTTTAAGAGATCTCCTGGAGATTTTATCTTTTGTGGCTTAAAAGTTGAAGTTGGCTTTACATTAAGCGCCCATAACATTTCAGAATAGGGAAGGATGGCTTTACGGTCCTCTACCCAAACCATATAAAACTTTTTAATATTATCTTTTCCAGTGATTACCCCTTCATAAATTTCATTTGGTGAAAGTGGATTAAGTAGAGACCTTTTTCTTTTTAAGAGTTCTTTTAACTCTTCTTGTGAAAGGGTTTGGATAGGTCCACGAAATCCCTGTCTTTTATCCAATTCTCTTAAGCCACTCTCCAAAGCCCTTTGGGCATATCTCTGAAGATTGAGATCAAGGGTTGTATAGATTCTTAGACCTTCTTGATAGAGTTTTTCTTTTCCATATTTTTTTTCAATAAGATGTCTGATAAATTCTGTAAAATAAGGGGCCTTACTGAAAAATGCACCCTCCTTAGATTGAATCTTTATAAGAGCCTTTATGGCCATCTCTTTTTGATAATCGGATATAAAACCTAAATCAGCCATTCGTGATAAAACATAGATTTGACGCTCTTTTGCCTTTTTGAAGTTATTAACAGGTGAATATCTGCTTGGAGCCTTTACCAGACCAGCTAACATAGCGGCCTCTGCAAGGTTTAGTTGCTCAACCCTTTTATTGAAATAGCTTTCACTTGCAGCTTCAACCCCGTAAGCCCCATTTCCAAGATATATATTGTTGAGATAGATTGTGAGGATCTCCTCTTTTTTTAATGTCTTTTCGAGCCCAAAGGCATAGGCTATCTCTTTTAATTTTCTAATAAAACTCTTTTTTGGGGTAAGGAAGAAGGTCTTTGCAACCTGCTGAGTAATTGTACTTCCACCCTGTACGATCCTTCCTGCAATTAGGTTTTTAAATAAGGCGCGTATAATTCCTTTATAATCTATACCCCTATGATGGAAGAACTCAGAATCTTCTGCTGCAACAAAGGCTTGAATTAATGTCTTGGGGATTCGTTCGTAAGGAACAGGTATCCTATTGTCCAATAAAAATTTACCCACTATCTCATCGTCCTCAGAATATATTATTGAATGTGCATTATAGGTTCTTTCTTTAAGAGGTTTAAAATCAGGTAGATTAGTGGAGTAGTATAGAAAAAGGAGTATTCCGATAACTATTAAAGTTGAGATGGTTAATATAGAAGAGTAAACAAAGTAACGGATCACTCCTCTCTTAGACCTGTTTCTTCTCTTATTTATCGAACTTTTCTTTTTCATAGAAAATGAAACCAAAAAAGGGGAAAACCCTTTTTAAGAGTTTTTCCCCTTTTTTAATATTAACATGTTTTCAACTATCTTCTTTTCTTGGCAAGTTGAGCTTTAAGGTCTTCAACCTGTTTTTTTAAGGCTTCATTTTCAGCTGTAAGACTACTAATTGTAGCCTCCTTCTCGCTCGCTTTTTGAAGTTCTTCCTTTAATTTCTGAATTTCGAGTTTCAGTTTATCATTGTCTGATTTCAGGCTTGCATTTTCTGCTTTTAATTTTTCATTTTCTGCCTTAATATCAGCACCACATCCTATAAGTGATGTGGTTAAGACACCGATAATAAATAATGATAGGAAAACGCCAATAAATTTTTTCATTATCATATCACCTCCCTTCGTTTATTAATTATAAATATCAAATCAGTAAAAATCAAATTTCAAAAAAACAAAATCTTCTTATTTAGATTTTTATTTTTACTAAAATGACAAATTTCAAAAATTATTGACTAACTTAATCTGGGTTTGTTATATTTTAGACATTATTATCCCCAATAAAAATTAGAGGAGGAGCTTATGATGAGGCGATTAATATTATTAAAATTGATCTTAATCGTTCTCTTCATCATGCTTGTTCCTTATTCAAAGGGATATTCTGAGCAGCTTTATACAGTAAAGAATGGTGATAGCCTTTATAAAATCTCTAAGTTATTCAATGTATCAATAGATGAGCTTAAAAGAATGAATCAATTAAAAGATGATAGGTTACGACCTGGACAAACCATACTCATCTCTAATACCAAACAAAAATATCCTACTCAGACAACAGAGGTCCAAAAAGAAAGAAGGATTGGAGAGAATCAAAATGAAATAGAGCACTACAGTGTTAAACAGGGTGATAATCTATTTTCGATTTCTAAGAGGCTTGGAGTTTCTGTTGAGGAGATTAAGAGGCTAAATAATTTAAGTTCTGATAGGTTAAAAGTTGGTCAAAAACTTATTCTAAGAAAAACTAAAAAGATTGACGAAGAGATTGAGGAGTTAGGAGATATTTCTCCTGTAGAGACAATCGAGGAAGAATTTAATCAAACACGGGACAAGACATCTCCTGCGGTTGAAAAATGGAAGGGAGAAGAAGAGAGAAATCTTTTTTTAAGGGTGGTAAAGACATTCATAGGTGTTCCATATAAACTTGGTGGTTCTACACTAAGGGGAATAGATTGTTCGGCATTTGTAAAAAAGATTTATGAAATTTTTAATGTGAATTTACCCCGTACGGCAAGGGAGCAGCTTAGATTTCTATTCAGCAAAAAGGTTGAAAATAAAGATGAACTTAAAGAAGGGGATTTAGTATTTTTTAAGACAAGACGACATAACAGTTTCCATGTAGGGATCTATATAGGAAATAATCAATTTATCCATGCATCTTCAAGGAATGGAGAAGTAAAGATAGACAGTTTAGATACCCCATATTTTAAACAGCGATTTATCGCTGGTGCGCGTGTAAAAGAATGGGAAGTCGATAGTTAATAAGAGATATGATTATTAAAATTAATCCAGATAATCCTCAAAAGAGGTTGATAAAAAAAGTAGTCGATGTTCTCCAAAAAGGGGGGGTTATTGGATATCCCACTGATACGATTTATGGGCTTGGTTGTGATATATTTAAACCAGAGGCCATAGGGAGGATACATAGAATAAAAAAGATTGATAAAAAGAAACCTCTTAGTTTTATTTGTGCTGATTTAAAAGATATAAGTAATTATGCATTTGTTTCCGATTATGCCTATAGGATCATGAGACGTTTACTACCAGGGCCATATACTTTCATTCTGAAGGCAACTAAGTTAGTTCCAAAGCTTGTTATGACAAAGCAGAAGACAGTCGGGATAAGAATCCCTGATAATAACATATGCCTCGCACTTGTTAAGGAATTGGGTCATCCTATCATCAGTACAAGTATATATAAAACTGAGGAAGAGCTTTATAATGATCCACATGAAATAGAAGAACGTTTCGGTAGAGAGCTCGATCTTGTAATTGATGGAGGGATAATAGTAGCAGAACATTCTACCATTGTTGACCTCACAGAGGATTTTCCAAAGGTCATAAGAAAAGGAAAAGGTGATATTAGCCTTTTCCAGTAAAAATAAGACCCTTCTTAGTTTTCCTGATGATTATTGATTGCCACACACATATTTTCCCAGAGGCTGTGATAAAAAATAGAGATGAATTTTGTAAAATTGATGAAGGATTTTCAGCCATCTATAAAGATCCAAAGTCAAGACTTATAGGGGTGGAAGATTTGATTGATGCAATGGATGAATCAGGTGTTGATAAGTCTGTAATTTGCGGATTTAGCTGGAATAGTCCTGAACTGTGTCACCTTCATAATCAATATTTAATTGAGTCTGCGTTGAAATACCCTGACAGATTGATTGCTTTCATCACATTTAGTTTTTCAGATCCTGATTGGTCAGAAAAGGAATTAGAACAAAGATTAAAAGAAGGGGCAAAAGGCGTAGGTGAAATAGCTTTCTATACTCAAGAAATGACATCCCATCATATATCTTTAATTCGCTCGATTTTAGAGATGATGGAATCCTTAAGGCTACCAATATTGATTCATACGAATGAGATCATTGGGCATGTCTACCCTGGAAAGGGTAGGACCCCATTAGAAAAATTTTATGAATTAATACAAAGATTTCCAAACCTTCCTATTATATTGGCCCATTGGGGAGGAGGATTGGCCATATATGAGTTGATGCCGGAGGTCAAAAGGGTGATGAAAAATGTTTACTACGATACAGCTGCTTCTCCTTTTTTATATTCAAAGAAGATTTACAAGCTGGTAAGTGAGATGGCAGGGGTAGATAAGATTCTATTTGGAAGTGATTATCCTCTTATTAAGCCCAAAAGATATTTCCAGGAGATTGAGGAAGCAGAAATTTCTGAAGAAGATAGAAAGAAGATTCTCGGTTTAAATTTTTTACGAATTTTAAACCAAATATTACCATAAAATAGATTTTCCTTTCGTCCTTTCCCTGGCTTATTTTTGTCTAAGAAGAATTGATTTTCCTTCAGCAAGAAGCGTTCCATCTTCTCTTGTAATCCAACTCCTTGCCCTTATTAACCTTTTTGTTACCTCTGTAATTTCTCCATAAACAGAAAGGGGCTCAAGGATTGGAGCAGGTCTTTTGAATTTGATCTCAAGCGAGGCCGTGACAGCCTGATAACCCAGTTCATATACTAACTTTGCCATTGCTTCATCCAAAAGTGTACTGATGATTCCACCATGGATAAGTCCATCCCATCCCTGGAAGATTGGAGATGCCTTAAAGGTTGTTTTAAGGGTTTGCTTTACTCTATCTATTTCAAAACTTAAGTGAAGACCCCCAGGATTCTTTTCTCCGCATACAAAACAGTTTCCATTTGTTTCAAACTTCATTTCTACACCCCTTCCTATTATGAGACCTCTGAAAAACTATTTAAAAATCCTTTCGTAAATGGGGAGGGTGAAAAAGCCTTCGGGCAGATACCTTTTATAGTTTAGCACTATTGATTAATCCCTTTAAAAAAATTTGGTTTTTTCTAAAGCGATTGTTAGCAATTTAAACATTGAAAATCCACATTCGAAGGGTTTTGAACCCTACCTCCCCAATCTTTCAAAGACTTTTTCAGAAATCTCATTATGTTGACTTAATTATTTATGTATCATATTATTGTTAATGTAATAATTATCAAATTATAAGGATTTTTGCAAATGGGATGGAGTTTTGAAGATTATTTAAATTTTGCAATATCTTTAGCCAAAGAGGCAGGTCAGATACAGATGAAACACTATGGTCAATCCCATAGTATTGAGTATAAGGGGGAGATAAATCCTGTTACAGAAGTTGATAAACTTTGTGATCAATTTATCTCTCAAAGGATTATTGAAAAGTTTCCTGACCACGACATCTTAACAGAGGAGGATTGTCATAAAATTGAAGGGGCTTCATGGAAGTGGATTATTGATCCATTAGATGGGACTACCAATTATTTCCATGGATTTCCATATTTCTGTGTATCTATTGCCCTTGAGGTAGATGGTGAGGTGAAATTAGGGGTAGTTTATAATCCTGTTCTTGATGAGTTTTTCTATGCCCAAAAAGGGGAGGGGGCTTACCTGAATGGTAAAAGACTTCGTGTTTCAAATACACCTAAATTAGAGAGAGGATTTCTTGCAACAGGTTTTCCATATGATTTAAGGGAGCATGCAGATTTTTATCTTAAATATTTTAGGGAATTTATCACTAAGAGCTTTGCTATCCGTCGTGGTGGTTCAGCGGCATTGGATCTTAGCTATCTTGCAGCAGGTCGTTTTGACGGATTCTGGGAATTAAAGTTACAACCATGGGATGTTGCAGCTGGAAGTTTGTTAATCCTGGAGGCAGGGGGTGAGGTTTCGGATTTTCGAGGAAATCCCTTCAATATCTACATAAAAGAGATCCTTGCCTCAAATGGTTTGATACACGGTGAAATGCTTGACGTCATGAAAAAGATTTTATGAACCAAAAGATACAGCATGAACTTTTTGAAGATAAATTAATAGAACAACACGAGCCGAGATCTCCTCTGGCTGACAGGATGAGACCAAGGTGTATTGAAGAGATTGTTGGTCAGGGCCATCTCCTCTCAGAAGGGAAACCACTTAGACGCATACTTGACTCTGATCATATACCATCAATGGTCTTCTGGGGACCTCCAGGCTCAGGAAAGACGACGCTTGCACTGCTCATTGCAAAAAAGACAAATGCACAGTTTATCTCATTCAGCGCAGTTATATCAGGTATAAAAGAGATTAGAGAGGTTATCAATAAAGCCAATGAGGTATGGAGATATCAGAAGAGGAGGACTATACTTTTTATTGACGAAATACACAGATTCAATAAAGCTCAACAGGATGCATTTCTTCCTCACGTGGAAAGAGGGACTCTAATATTGATTGGTGCAACTACAGAAAATCCCTCTTTTGAGGTTATCTCTCCGCTTCTGTCTCGAACAAAGGTATTTACATTAACTCCATTAAACGAAGACGAGATTGAGGTGATATTAAATCGTGCATTAATGGATAAAGAAAGGGGGTTAGGAAATTATCAGGTTTCCCTTGACAAGGATATCATAAGGGTGATAGCAAGATATGCAAATGGGGATGCACGAGTTGCACTGAATACCTTGGAGATGGTTGTCTTATCTACTAAACCAGATAAAACAGGGCTTAGGGAGATTAAGGTAAAAGATCTTGAAGAGATACTCGGTCGTAAGGCACTTCTCTATGATAAGTCGGGCGAAGAGCATTATAATCTTATTTCAGCATTTCATAAGAGTTTAAGGGGAAGCGATCCTGATGCAGCACTTTACTGGCTTGCAAGGATGCTCGAGTCAGGTGAAGATCCATTATATATTGCAAGAAGGATGGTTCGTTTTGCTTCAGAAGATATTGGACTGGCAGATCCCAAGGCATTAGAAGTAGCTCTCTCAGCTATGAATGCTTTTCATTTTATTGGATTACCAGAAGGGAATTTAGCTCTTGCACAGGCAGCTATCTATTTAGCTACTGCACCAAAGTCAAATTCTATCTATACAGCATATCAAAAGGTCCAGAAAGATATTAGAGAGCTTGAAGCCATGCCTGTTCCTCTGCATCTCAGGAATCCTGTTACATCCTTGATGGGTGATTTGGGATACGGAAGAGATTATAAATATCCACATGATTATCCTGATCATTTTGTTGTGGAAGAGTACCTCCCTGAGAATCTAAAGGGTAGAATCTATTACAATCCAACTGAAGAGGGGTTTGAAAAGCAGATTAAGAAGAGATTGGAAGATTTTAGGAAAAAGAAAAGAGATAAAGCAGATTTAAAAAAATAAAGATTTTATCTTCTCTTTTTTACGCCTTCACCTGTCATCGGTACAAAGATTACAGGGATGATATCGGTTGTCTCGAATTTTTCCCCTCTTTTAACAATCTTTTTTAACTCTTGTGAATATGTACCTACAGGGATAACCATTCTACCCCCATCTTTCAACTGATCTAATAAGGGTTTTGGTATATGGTCAGGGGCACAGGTTACAATAATGGCATCAAAAGGTGCCTGTTCAGGCCATCCTTGATACCCATCCCCTATTTTTACATGAATATTTTTATAACCTAATTCAGCAAGCAGTTTTTGGGCAGAGAGACCAAGCTTTTCTACAATCTCTATTGTAAAGACTTCCTTTGCCAATTCAGCCAGGATAGCTGCCTGATATCCTGAACCTGTTCCTACTTCGAGAACCTTTTCATTTCCTTTGAGCTCTAAAAGCTCCGTCATAAGCGCAACTATATAGGGTTGTGATATGGTTTGTCCTTCTCCAATAGGTAGGGCCTGATCGGAATAGGCCGAATCTTTTAGGTCATCAGGAACAAATAGATGACGTTCGACTTTCAACATTGCCGAAAGTACACGAGGATCTTTTACTCCCCTCGATTTAATTTGAGATTCTACCATCTTTTCTCTCATAATTTTAAAGTTATCCTTTGAATTGGATGATGAGACCTTGTTCCATTCTTTACATCCAATCAAAAATATGAAGAAGAGTATTGAGATAAAGGCTTGCAGTTTATCTAATTTCATGGTGAAGGACCACTAATTTAAAATTATCATATTTATAAAATGTGTGTCAATCCTTGACAATTTATAGATATGTTTGATACCTTTATGAAAGAGAGAGTTCTGAAAAGATCCAGGAAACCTTTTTAGATACTTTTTCAGAGACCTCAAAAGGCACTTTATGTACAGGTTAATAATTAAAATTATAAGTATATATCTCTTGAGCTGCCTTACATTCTCATTTCAGATTCTTAAAAGCCAGGGCCAAGAACAGGCTAAACTTATATTTACCTCTGAGGATAAAAAAAAATGGGTTGAGAAAAGGGAAATAGAGCCCCCTATCTTTATAGCCCCTGGTCTAAAGGAAGAGCCAAGGTTAGAATCCTTTAGTATCATAGAAGAACCTGCTGTAGTTGTAAAAAAGACGAGTCCACCTATACAGAGACCTGGATGTGTATATTCAGGCCGTTTTACCTCCTCGATTGCAAGGGTGGTGGCAGGAGAAAAGGCTTTATATGAGAGAGGATTGAATAAATATTCAGAGGGTAAATATGAAGATGCAATCTCATTATTTAAAAAATTAATAAAAGATTATCCAGATGGTATTTTTATTGGGAATGCTACATACTGGCTTGGAGAGGCAAAATATCGTTTAGGAAAGTATGATGAAGCATTTTTACAATTTAAAACAATATTAGATAAATACCCAGAAAATGAGTTTCTTCCATATGCCCTTTATTCATGTGGTTGGATTAAACTTAAAAATTATGCATATGAGGAAAGTCATAGGTTCTTCCGTCAAGCTTATGAGTTAAAACCAAATCATCCTGTTTCTGAATCTTCACTATTTTGGTCAGCCTATTCCCTATATTTTAATGGTAAATATGATGAAGTGATAAAGGAGATTGAAACCTTCCTTAGAGGTTATCCTGAAGGGAAATGGGCTGTAGAGGCTTTATATCTATTGGGTGTAAGTTATTTTTATCTCGAAAAGTTTAATGAGGCCAAGGATATATTTAGAGACTTTAATAAAAGATATAGGAACCACCCACTTTTAGAAAGTGTTCAATATCTATTGGGATGGTCCCTTATTCATATTGGCCAGTATATTGAAGCGAGAAAAACATTCGAAGAGATGCTTCTAAGGTATCCTGAAACAAAATTTTCTGACCCAATATTTAGAGGGATCTTAAAGACATATTTGGCTGAAAACGATATTGAAAAGGCAATATACCTTTATCAAAGATTTCTTTCCAATTTCCTCTCATCCCCTTGGTTGGAGCAATGTCTCTTCGATATAGGGAAAAATTATTTTGATAGGAAAGACTATCATAATGCAAACAAGATATTTCAACAGTTTCTAAAGACTTTTCCGGGTAACGATTTAGAGGAGTTAGTCTATTTTATGCAAGGCGAATCTTTTTTTAATCAAAAAGATTATACAAATGCAATTACTGCCTATCATCGTGTTTTAGAAGAGAAGAAAAAAGCAAATCTGGAGAAGGAAGTATTTTCACGATTAGGATTTGCTTATTTTTACCTAAAGAATTATGATGCAGCTATCTATTACTGGAATAGACTTATACTGGAGTTTCCAAATATTTTAGAAAAGGGTGAAATCCTCTACTGGTTGATAGAGGCCTCTCTAAATAAGGGAGATCATAAAAAAGCGCTTGATTATATAGAGGGTTTAAAAGGGGATAAGAATTATCCTAAGGGAATTGAGTCTCTGGCATGGTATTATTTCAATAAAGAGCAGTGGGAAGAGGCTTATAAAAACTTTATAAAGTTGATAAAAGAATTTCCAGAATATCAGGCCTCATCGCCGATCTTAATTCTTGCAGCAGAAAGTTTATTAAATCTCGGGAGATTTAAGGAAGCAAAGATTCATTTAAAAGAAGGGGTATCAAAGGGGACTGAGAAAAAGCAGATGGAGAGGGCTTTGTATCTCCTTGGCTGGATCTCTTATAAGGAAGAGGGTTTTGATGAGGCTATTCAATATTTTAAGAGATTAATATCTTTAAATCCTGAGAATACATTAATTGATGAGGCCCAATATTGGATCGGGTGGTCGTATTTTAGAAAAAAAGATTATAATAAGGCTATCGAAGAATTTCAGAACCTTTTAGAGAGTTCTCCAAAAACAGTTTTTGCACCCTCCTCACTATTGAAGATAGGAGATGCATATTATAATCAGAACAATTATAACCAAGCCATACAAACATACTCGAGGTTAGTTAAAGAGTATCCAAATTCAAAAGAGGCAGTAGATGCCGACTATGGAGTAATCATTTCACTCTATCAAGCTAAGAGATATGAGGCATTTGTCTCACAGGTTGAGTTATTTATGAAGAGATATCCAAGGCATCCATTTGGGATTCATCTTTTGATGCAATTGGCAGACTACTACCAACAATCAAATCAGTGGGATAGATCAATTAAGGTGTATCGTGAGGCGATAAATATTTATCCCAATAGCAGTTTAGTAGAAGATGCTATGTTACGGATTGCAATAGCATTAAAAAAAGAGAGGAGATGGTCAGAGGCTATAGAAGAGATAGAGAAATTTATTAAAAGATATCCAAAAAGCCATCTCATTTTAGAGGCATATAAGGAGCTTGGGGAACTTTACTATTCTGTTAGAGATTATAATAAGGCATTAGAGAGATACAGATGGATTTTACAAAATTATCCACAAAATCAGGCAACGAGAAGGATTTATTTTACAATTGTGCAAATATTTCAGATTTTAAACAGATTTGATGAGGCAGAAAAGATTTTAAAGGATTTTATTGCAAGATTCCCAAACGACAATTTACGATTTGAAGCATATTTAAGATTAGGTATTATTTATCTTGGACAGAAAAGATATGAAGAAGCTATTTATTCTCTTTCAAATGCGATAAAAAGCCAGGAAGAGGAGGTAGCAGCCAATGCCCAGTTAAGATTGGCTGAGACTTATTTAGAAATTGGTAAAAAAGAGTTAGCTTTATCCCATCTTTCTCGAGTAGTGTATCTTTATCCTCATCAAAACGATATAGTCGAGGAAGCACTCATGAATTTAGGGGATATATATATGAAGGATAGTAAATTTTCTGAAGCTTTAAAGGTTTATCAGAAACTGTTGGTTACAACAAAAAGAGAAGAAAGAAAGGATCTCGCAAGGAGGATGATAGCTCAGATCAGAAAAAGGATGAGTCAATGAAAAGAGATGGCAAAAAAGGTAGAAAATACCTAATTTATATTACTATCTGTATATTTATTGGCGCGATCTTTTTATTGATAATGATTGAGGATAAAATTCCCCGATCAATTTTTAAAGATTCTTTAGGGATAGTTATTAAGGTGACAAAAAGAATATTGAGAGTGGAAAAACCAGAGATTCACCCTGAAGAAAAACGTATAAGGGAAGAGATTATTCTTAAGAAAATGGAAGAGTTAAACGAAAATCAAGATTGGAAGGATTTCTTTCCTGAATATCCAAGATCACCCAAGATTGAAAATATTTCAGAAGAGGAGAGGTTAAATTTGTTAAAAAACTCGAAAGAATTTAAAGAAATGCAAGATGAACTGAATCGATTCTTAGATAAATATGAAGAAAATCTTTTTGAAAGAGAGGTACCAACACCTTCAGCAAAAGATATTATAGAACTAAAAAACATAAAAGATAAAGCGGATGAAAAGGTTTTAGAGAGCCTTCTAAGTCCAAGAGCAAAAATTTCACGAGATTTACCATTAGAGGAGAATATCAAATTGGGGATAAAAGGTCCAATTTCTTCACGTAAGATCCTATATAGACCTCCTCTTCCAAAGGTTAATATAAAGACAGAAGTTGAGATTGAAATGACAATATTTGTTTCTCCCAATGGTATGGTGGAAAGGGTGGTTCCTTCAACAAAGGGGGATTCAGAGCTTGAGGCTATTGCGATGCAATATTTAAAGCAGTGGAGGTTTATTCCCTTAGAGAAGGATCAACCACAGATTGAACAATGGGGGAGTATCGCATTAAAATTTAAACTTCAATAAGAATTTTGTTTCAAGTATTGTGGGGTTGAAATTGGAATTTATCGTATATTTAAATTAAATTTATGAAAAAGACACGTCTTATCTTATTGATATTTATTCCAGTTTTAACAATAAGCTTTTTTACATTTTTTGGCGAAAAGGGTATCTTACATTTGATAAGGATTAAAAAAGAGTTAATTCGTATCGAGCAAGAAAATAAAAGGATAGAGGAGGAAAATAAAAAATTGAGTGAAGAGATTAGAAGGCTCAAGAATGATAAGCGGTATATAGAAGAAATTGCAAGGAAAGAACTGGGTATGATTAAAGAGGATGAGATTATATATCTATTCGATTTTCAGGATGAGAAAAAATAATAGAGAGATATATTTATAAGAGGGTGTTATATTATGAAATATGAGGGTATGATTTTTAGACCACCAAGTGAAGCCGAAAGCCTTATCCTCCAGGTTACAGTTGGTTGTTCTTATAACAAATGTACATTCTGTGGTGCTTATAGGGAAAAGAAGTTTCGTATTAAGAGATTTGAAGAGATAAAAGAGGATATTGATGAGGCTAGTTCATATGGATTTCCATTTAGAAGGGTTTTCTTAGCAGATGGTGATGCCCTTATTATTCCTCAGAAAGAATTAATAAGGATATTAGAATACTTAAAAATGAAGATTCGAAGTATTGAAAGAGTTGGCATATACGCAAATGCCAAAGATATTCTGAATAAAGGGGTAGATGAGCTAAAGGTTTTAAAAGAACTTGGTCTTGGGATCATATATTTAGGACTGGAATCAGGGCATCCAGAAGTTCTTAAACGGATTAAAAAGAATGCGACTGTGGAGCAGATGATCCAAGCAGCAAAAGTAGTGAAAGACTCAGGAATACTACTATCTGTTACGGTTATTTTAGGGATTGGTGGTATTGAATTAAGTGAGGCCCATGCGAAACAGACAGCAATGGTACTTACAGAAATGGATCCAGATTATGTAGGGGCACTTTCTCTAATGATTGTCCCTGGTACTCCGATTGAGAAAGAGATTGAAGAGCAGAGTTTGGTACTTCCTGATCCTTTTGGTTTAATAAAAGAGCTTGAGATAATGATTGAGAACTCTAATTTTACGAATTGCTTCTTTGCCTCAAATCATGCATCAAATTATCTGCCATTAAGAATTAGATTACCTGAAGAAAAAAATAAGGCCTTAATTAAAATTAGAGAGGTACTTAGAAAGAGAGATCCTGCAATTCTGAGGCCAGAATATTTAAGGGCATTATAGATTGTGAAATTAATATCTTAGTTTAATGGAGAGTTAGATATGGGCGATACAGTTGATATAGAGATTAGAGTGAGGTATGCAGAGACGGATCAGATGGGAGTGGCTTATTACGCAAACTATCTTGTATGGTTTGAGGTTGGTAGGACAGAATTCTGTAGGGCCAAAGGATTTAGATATGCTGATCTTGAGAAACAGGGTTATATACTTGTAGTTACAGAGGCTTATTGTAAATACAGAAATTCAGTAAAATATGATGAGATGATTGTTGTTCGTACAGGATTAAAGAAACTTAATAAGCGTATGGTTATATTTTCATACAATATAATTAGAAAAGAAGATAAGGAGTTTGTAGCAGAGGGAGAGACAAAGCATATATGTTTGGATTCTACTGGTAAATTGAGAAGCCTTCCAGAAGAATTTTTAAACTGCCTTTCTGGGAGAAATTAAAAGAATATAAACTCCCAAACGATTAGTTTTAAATATTAAGTTACTCCAAATAATAATTTCTAAAAATGGAAGGAAAGAAGTTTTTAGTAATAAGACTTAGCGCAATTGGAGATGTTATTCGGACCATCCCGGCTGTTAAGGCTTTAAAAGAGAATTATCCTTCATCTTCAATTACATGGATAACCGAAGAGCCATCTATTAGTATTCTTAAAGCACAGCCGGAGATCGATGAGGTCATGTTGTTTCCCCGAAGGAGGTGGATAGCGGGGATAATGTCTATTAAAAACTCAATCAGAACCCTTTTGGAAATATATAATTTCATCTTTATATTAAGGGAGAAGAGGTTTGATGTAGTTCTCGATTTTCATGGAATTTTAAAGAGTGGCCTTATCTCATTTATTTCAGGGGCTCCTGTTAGGATTGGGTTTGACAGAGGATCAGTAAAGGAATTTAATTTTTTATTTTCAAATTTGAAGGTAAGGCCTGAAAGAGAAAGGATAAGCAGAATTAAAAGGAATTTTATACTTCTTAATGCTTTGGGATTAAGAGTCAGTAGTTTTAATCCGAATCTTTATATTCCTCCTGAAGATAGAGAATATATTGAATCTTTTTTTAATTCCTTGAATGTTGATATTAGAAGACCGCTAATAGCAATTCACCCTGGGACCTCTCAAAAAACCAGATATAAGAGATGGAATAGGAGAAATTATTCTGAACTTTCTGACCGATTGATCCGTGAGCTTAATGCAACAGTCATATTCACATGGGGCGAAAATGAATTAGAATGGGTAGAGGAGATTCGTAAGGAAATGAAAGAGGCCTCTATCTTGGCTCCCAAAACAGGTTCTCTCGTTAAACTGGCTGAAATTTTTAGAAGGAGCGATCTTTACATTGGGGGAGATACAGGACCCATGCATATAGCCTCAATGGTAGGGACTCCTGTAGTTGTAATATATGGACCAACCGATCCGATAATTAATGAGCCAATAGGCTATCATAAAAAGGTTAGAAAAGAGGTTGGATGTAATCCGTGTAGAAAAAAGTCATGTAAAAGTCTTATTTGTTTAGAAAACGTAAAGGTGGAAGATGTTTTTAATGCAGCAAAAGAAATTTTATCTACAACTGTTTGATAATTAATGTATTATTTACTATAATTATTTGCAATCAACAGAAAGGGGCGCTTTTGGATTTAGATATTAAGAAAGTTAATAAGATATTGATAAGGAGTGTCAATTGGGTGGGAGATACAATACTAATGTTTCCTTCTGTTCGTGCAATTAGAGATATATTTCCCTGCTCTCATATATCAGTCCTTGCCAATGAGGATGTGGCTCATTTATGGACGAGATTTCCATTTATTGATGAAATATTAACCTTTAAAAGAAGAAAAGGGATTGGATATTTTTTTGAGGATTTTAAAATATGTAAAATCTTAAGGGAAAAAGGCTTTGATCTTGCGTTTATCTTTCCACGCTCGTTTCACTCAGCATTTCAAATCTATTTGTCTAAAATTCCAATCAGGATAGGTTATAAAGATAGGGGTAGATCATTGTTGCTCAGTCATGGAATCTTGATGGAAGAAGGGTTTTTTAACGTACACAGAGTCTTTTTTTATAGAAAACTTGTTGAGGTATTAGGGAATGATATAGAGTATTATTCACCCAGGATCTTTCTTAAAGAAGAGGATAGGGCATCTATTGAGAAATTTATGAATGATTTAGGTATTTCAAAAAATAGATTACTTGTAGGCCTAAATCCAGGTGCAACCTATGGCCTAGCTAAATGTTGGTCCGCTACTAAGTTTGGTGAATTAGGAAAGAGGATAGCTAAAAGATGGGGAGCAAAGATCATTATCTTTGGAAAGGCTGATGAGAAATCTATTGCCCAAGAAATAATGAGTATAATTGGTAAAGAAGATTGTTTTGATTTAGTTGGTAAGACAACACTTATAGAATTAGCAGCGATTTTAGAGCGATGTAAAATCCTTATAAGCAATGATACGGGAACAATGCATCTTTCGACAGCAATTGAGACTCCAGTAATAGCAATCTTTGGTCCAACAGATCCTAAAAGAACAGGCCCATGGGGAAATGGCCATCTCGTGATAAAGAAGGAGGTTTCATGCAGTCCTTGTTTTAAAAGGATCTGCCCAGGCGATCACAGATGTATGGACCTTGTTAATGTAGATGAGGTCGAAGAGGTTGTTAATAAAAAATTGATGGAATTATTATAAAAATAATGATTGATACTCAAGAGAAACTTCCAATCTCTGTATATATACTGACATTCAATAATAAACGAACGATTGAACGCTGCCTCAAAAGTCTGGCTTGGGCAGAGGAGATTGTTGTTGTTGATTCCTTCAGTACAGATGGGACTTTTGAGATATGCAAGAAATATACGGATAAAGCCTATCAGGTGCCATTTAGAGGCCACAGGGATCAATATCAATATGCTGCAGATCTAACAACCCGCAATTGGATCATGTTTGTTGATGCTGATGAAGAGGTCCCTTCAGAACTTGTTGAAGAGATAAGAAGCGAATTAAATGGAGAGGGGACATCATTTGATGGTTTTTTCATTTATAGGCGAACATATTATCTTGGCAGGTGGATTCGATATGGAGGTTGGTACCCTGATGGAGAGATCCGATTATATAAGAGAGATAGAGGTAGATGGGAAGGAGGACTTCATGCAAAGGTCGTTGTTGATGGAAAGGTTAAAAAATTAAAGAATCAATATTTACATTATACCTATGAGGATATTTCTGATCAGATCAGGACCATTGATCGCTACTCAAAAATAGCTGCCGAAGATCTTAAAAAGAGCGGGAAAAAATTTAGCCTTTTTAAAATGCTTCTTCATCCCCCCTTTCGTTTTATAAAAGAGTATTTTTTAAAATTAGGTTTCAGGGATGGTTTACCAGGTTTAATTATTGCAGTTTCCACGATGTATTATGTATTTATTAAATATGCAAAGCATTGGGAATTAACCTTCTTAAGGAGGGATAATGGAGAAAGATCTCAGTAAAGAATTCAGCGGGAAAAGAGTCCTTGTAACAGGAGGGGCAGGATTTATCGGTTCAAATCTCACAATTCGATTAGTTGAGCTTGGGGCAAAGGTTACAGTGGTGGATAATATGTTACCAAGGCTTGGTGGGAATCTATTTAATCTAAAGGATGTTATAGATCGTATTCATATAAATTTTAGTGATGTTAGGGATGAACATTCCATGGATTATCTGGTTAAAGGGCAGGATTTTATATTTCATCTTGCAGGCCAGGTAAATCATGTTGATAGTATCAGGAATCCAATCCAGGATCTTGACATCAATTGCAGGGGGACACTGGTCCTTCTTGAATCATGTAAAAAATATAACAAAGAAGCAAAAATCATTTTTGCTGGCACTCGAGGTGAATATGGGTCAAGTGTAAAGCTACCTGTAAACGAGGATCATCCAACAAACCCTAAAGGTATATATGCGGTAACAAATTTAACTGCAGAAAAGATGGTTCTCGTTTATCATGACGTCCATAAAATAGAAGGTGTTTGCCTTAGGATTACTAACACATATGGCCCAAGACATCAGATGGCCCATGATGAATATGGAGTACTAAACTGGTTTATTAGGAAGGCTATTGATGATGAGGTTATTCCGGTTTTTGGAGATGGACGAATATTGAGGGATTTCCTCTATGTTGATGATCTTGTTGAATGCTTTCTAAAAGTAGCACTCTGTAAAGATGCCTATGGAGATGTCTTTAATGTGGGGACGGGTATTCCAATAAGTTTTATTGATTTAGCTAAAAAGATTGTTGAGATTGCAGGTTCAGGTAAAGTTGCTTTTACAGAATTTACTAAAGAGAGAAAAGAGGTAGAACCAGGGGATTATTATACTGATATTTCGAAGATTAAGAGAGTTGTTGGTTGGGAGCCAAAGACCTCTCTTGATGAGGGATTACGAAGGACAATAGAATTTTATAGAAAATATAAAAGCCAATATTGGGAATAGTGAATTAGTGAATTTAGGGATTTAGGATGGTTCCTTTTGTTGATTTAAAAAGAGAATATCAGAACATAAGAGATGAGATTTTCTCTGCCATTGAAAGGGTTTTTGAAAAGGGTAAGTTTATATTGGGCGATGAGGTTTCTCTTTTTGAGGAAGAGTTTGCCCATTACTGTGGTGTTAAATATGGAGTGGGGGTTGGTTCAGGTACTGATGCCCTTTACTTAGCCCTTAAAGCCTCGGGGATTGGAGAAGGAGATGAGGTCATTACAGTGAGTTATTCATTTATTGCCACTGCACTTGCAATTTCATTTACAGGAGCAAAACCCATATTTATTGATATCGATCCAGAGACATATACCATGGATCCAAATTTTCTTGAAGATTATTTAAAGAGGAGGGGCAAAAGGGTAAAGGCAATTATTCCAGTTCATATTTATGGACATCCTTCAGATATGGATTCAATAATGGAGGTTTCGGATAAATATGGTTTGATCGTAATTGAAGATGCGTGTCAGGCACACGGAGCAGAATATAAAGGGAAGAAGGCTGGGGCATTTGGATTGATGTCATGTTTCAGTTTCTATCCAACAAAGAATCTGGGAGGATATGGGGATGGAGGGATGGTTTTAACAGATGACAAGAAATTCT
>JBBIOI010000063.1:0-19355 GCA_037443425.1 Deltaproteobacteria bacterium | reverse complement strand
GCTATGGGGATTTCAATCCCTACTATCTTTATTACTGAAAAGGGAGACTCAAAGCTTGCCCTCGAGGCTATGAAAGAAGGGGTCTTTGACTATATCAATCGTTCCGCCGAATGTGCAAAAGCTCTCCCTTTTGTGGTAAACCGCGCTATTGAAGGTTACCATTTAATGCTCGAAAAGGTTCGTCTCCAAAAAGAGCTTATTGAGGCTAAGAATTTTCTTGAATCCATAGTGGAAAACGAAGGAGATGCAATTTCTGTAGTCGATCTCGAAGGGAAGGTGATTTATTGGAATAAAGGGGCTGAGCGTATTTATGGATTTAAAAAAGAGGAGGTATTGGGAAAGAATCTTTCCCAGTTTATTTATCCAGAGGATGAAAGAGTGAAGATGGAAGAGGAAAGGTTAATGAATCAACTAATTTCAAAACTCCTAAATGGTGATGTAATTTCCAACCATGAAGCAAGAAGAAGGACAAAAGATGGACGAGAAATAATTATCAGTATGACGATTTCTCCGCTCCGGAATGCTCAGGGAGAGATAATAGGATTTTCAAAGATCTGTAAAGATATAACTGAGATAAAGAAGACAGAAGAGAGACTGATCCTCACAGAAAGGCTTTCCTCTCTCGGAGAACTTACTGCAGGAGTTGCCCATGAATTAAGAAATCCCCTTGCCGGAATTAAGATAAATACACAAATACTTCTACGAAACAAAGACCTTTCTGAAACAGAAAAAAAGCTTCTTAAAAGCACTGAAGAAGGTATAGAAAAGATTCAAAAGATTGTGGATGATATGCTAAATTTTGCAAAACCAAGGCCTACCCATTTTAAAAATGTCGATATAAATGAATTGATTGAGAGAAGTTTAGAGATCCTGCAAACGAAATTAAAAAAGGCCAATATATCCACTTTTTTTGAAAAGGGAATGAAAATACCAGAACTAAAAGTTGATCCTCATCAAATTCAACAGGTGTTTATCAACCTTATACTAAATTCGATTCAGGCAATGCAAAATGGGGGAACTTTAAGTTTAAAGACTTTCTTAGATAAAGATGGAAAGGTTGGAGTGGAAATAAGGGATACAGGAATTGGGATCCCACGTGAAAATCTTAAAAAGATTTTCGATCCTTTCTTTACAACAAAATCCGAAGGCACTGGATTGGGTCTTTCAATAAGCTTAAAAATCTTAGAGAATCACGAAGCTACTATAGATGTAATGAGTAAAGAGGGCGAGGGTTCAACGTTTATTATCTACTTTCCCGTACAAAAGACATTAAAATCTATTGGAGAAGAGGGTAATGAAATTCAAGATATTAATCATTGATGATGAACCAATTTTACGCCAGTCACTCGAAGTAGCTTTAAGGGCATCAGGTTATGAAGTCTTTAGTAGTCATACGGGTGAGGAGGGATTGGAAATCTTTGAAAAAGAAGACCCTGATCTTGTACTCCTCGATCACTGGCTCCCTGGGATAAATGGAAATGAAGTGCTTCGCGTAATAAAAGAGAAGTCTCCACAACTACCTGTTATTATAATGACTGCCCAAGGCTCTATTGAAATGGCAGTAAATTCGATGAAGAGCGGGGCATTTGATTTTATTGTAAAGCCATTTGATCTCGTTCAGATTGAGAGAGTCATCGAAAGAGGAATCGAACAGATACGTTTAAAAAAGGAGGTGCAGTGGCTTAGGGCACAGTATCAGGAAAGATTCCGTCAAGGAGGTATTATTGGGGTAAGTCAGAAGATGAAGGATGTTATAGAATTAGCAGAAAAAGTTGCCAAAAGTCCTGATACTACAATCTTAATCGAGGGGGAAACAGGAACAGGTAAAGAACTTTTAGCTGAATATATCCATTTCTTAAGCCCAAGGTCCCAATATCCATTTGTTACAATCAATTGTGGTGCAATACCAAAGGACCTGATTGAAAGTGAACTATTTGGCTATGAGAAGGGGGCTTTTACAGGGGCAGCAGAAAAGGGGAAGATTGGTAAAATAGAGTCTGCGGATAAAGGAACTATCTTTCTTGACGAGGTTGGAGAACTCTCTCCCTCAGCTCAAGTAAAGATATTGAGAATACTTGAAGAAAAGGAATATTACAGAGTAGGTAGTATTGAAAAGAAAAAGGCCGATATAAGGATAATATCGGCAACAAATAAAAATTTAGAGGCTGAGGTTAATAAAGGGAATTTTCGCGAAGACCTCTATTTTAGACTTAACGTAATAAAGATTTACATACCCCCATTAAGGGAGAGAAAGGATGATATATTACCACTTTTTAAATTCTTTATGAATAGATTTAACGAACAGTTTAAAAAAAATTTTATTCATATTTCCCAAAATGCTGAATTGATGATACATTCCTACTCATGGCCAGGCAATGTTAGAGAGCTCCGAAATGCTGTAGAAAGAATTGTCCTTCTTGAAAATGGAGACACTATTACAGAGAATCATCTTAATTTTTTAAAAGAAAAAGAGGAAAGATTTGAATTTAAGCCTATTCTCCCGCCGCATGGAGTAATCCTTGAGGATATAGAAAAGAAATATATAATTGAAGCCTTAAAAATAAAAAAGGGGAATAAGTTACAGGCTGCAAAGATGTTAGGTATCTCACGCTCTGCCCTTCTTTATCGTATGGCCAAGTATGGCTTAAGATAATTTCTATTATCTTTATAAAGAATGTATCAATATAGACAGACTATTTGAAATCAAACAGTAGGGTAATAATTAAATAATTTTTAGTTGTTGTATTTATAATCTCTAAAGGTTTCTAATCATTAAATAAACTCGCCCGATAGATTCCAGTTCAAAAAGCGCTCGGTTAAATTTTGGACCATTATAGTAAGTTATCGAATATTAATAAGATTTTGAATCGTGAAATTAATCTAATAAATTAAAAATTTTTTGGCATTCTTTTTGCGAATTCATTCTAAGATTTATGAAAGTATTGATTCTTGAGAAGGATAAGATCGTTGCTGAATCACTTTTTCATTTCATGAACCATGAAAAAGATATCGAAGTATTTTTAGCCTTTTCTAAAAAAGAAGGAGATAAACTTTTTAAACATGTAAATTTTGATATCGTTATATGCGGAGATCATCTTCCAGATGGAGATGGTTTGGAGATCTTAAGGCAGTGGTTGAATCAAAGACCTAATCTATTCTGTATTTTTTTGACAGTTAAGAACGATGAAAAATTAAAAAAAGAAGCCTTAGATTCTGGAGTTAAGGCTTATTTAGTT
Organism: Deltaproteobacteria bacterium; assembly: GCA_037443425.1. GTDB lineage: Bacteria > Desulfobacterota > BSN033 > BSN033 > UBA1163 > JBBIOI01. The sequence continues at coordinate 16,119 of JBBIOI010000063.1, read as the reverse complement.
AAGCCTTTTGATTTAAAGGATCTTGAAAGGGCGTTAATGGAATTGGAAAAAGGGGGTCATCCCTTTAGCAAATGACTAAACAAGAGGGCATTCAAAATGTCCCATAAGTTGTTAAACAACCCGAAAACTAAGGAAAGGAGGTGAAAGAGGATGAAGAAGAGGATGTTAGTTTTTGTTGTGATGGTGGTATTTATCTTTTCAATGCTGAGCTTGACACTGGCACAGGAGAAGCCAAAGATTCCTGCCTGGCAGACTACGATAGTAAAGGAATGGGTTTCGAAGGCAAAGGCAGAGATAAAGAAAGTGACTCCTGCTGATGTAAAGGCAGCAATAGACAAGAAGGAGAAGGCTGTCATTCTTGATGTGAGGGACCCTGAAGAGTATAAGGCAGGACATATCCCTGGCGCCATCAATATCTCAAGAGGAAAGTTGGAGTTTATAGTCTGGGATAGAATTATAGACAAAGACGCAAAGATTTACGTCTACTGTTTGACAGCAGCCCGCTCAGCTCTTGCCACAAAGACCCTAAACGATCTTGGCTATAAGAATGCGGTTCTTATGGATGCCCCATTTGAGGATTGGATCAAGGCTGGTTATCCTGTGGCAAGGTAGTTTTATCAGATTTTAAGAGGGGTTAGAGAAAATTAACCCCTCTTAAAATAAATATATTGATTGGATTTAATAAGATGACAGAAATTAGAAATCTTAAGCTTACAAGACGAAATTTTCTAAAGGCAACTGCTGTAACTATTGGTGCTCTATCTATCAGCTCAGATATTCTAAATTTCAAGACATGGGCAGAAAAAAGTATTGAAGCATCCATCAAAAAGGTTCCAACTATTTGCAACGGGTGTGGAAATCGCTGTGGGATATTTGTTTTTGTTAAAAATGGCAGGGTTTGGAAAATCGAAGGAAATCCTGAGACAAATGGCAATCTTGGTGTTGTCTGCCCAAAAGGACATGGATATCTACATGATTTATATAGCCCTTATCGAATTAAAGGACCATTAAAGAGGATAGGAGATAAATTTCAACCAATTTCATGGGATCAGGCCTATCAAGAGATTGCCCAAAAAATAAATCTTATCCTTATGAATAATGGTCCTCAAAGTATTTTCTGGGTAAACTACCCACAACCAAATCACCTTTATGCATTAAGACTAATGCATGCATTGGGAAGCCCTCATTACTTTACCCACGGCTCGACATGTTATACAGCGAGAAATGCTGGTTGGGTAACAACAGTTGGTGAACTTCCTTCGGTTGATCTTGCCAATTCTAAATACATTATGATTATCGGAAGAAATCCTGCAGGTGGAATCGATTTAGGTCAGATCAAAAGAATAATGGAGGCAAAGTCAAAAGGCGCAAAACTGGTAGTTGTTGACCCAAGACATAGTGAAACAGCAATCATTGCTGATGAGTGGCTTCCAATAAAACCTGGAACAGATTTAGCCCTGCTTCTTTCAATGATTAATGTGATGATCGAAGAAAGACTTTATGATAAAAGATTTGTCTCTGAAAAAACAGTCGGTTTTAATAGATTAAAAGATGAAATTGTAAACTATTCCCCTAAATGGGCAGAAAAAATATGTGAAATACCTGCAGAGACAATTATTAGAATAACCCGTGAGCTCTCCAAAGAAAGACCAAGAGCCCTTATTCACAGAGGTTACCATGGTGCATTTGGATCCCAGTATCTAAACAGCTTTCAAACTGCTCGAGCCTTAGCGATTGCAAACAGTCTATTAGGAAATATTAATAGGGAGGGCGGAATATATTTCCCAAAAACCGCACAATTAGGGGAACTTCAGCCCAAACATCCTGCCCCAGAACTTCCTTCAACTGGAAAGCTTGATGGAACAGGTATGCCAGGGAGATATCCTTTAGGTGCATATGGAGATGGGATTGCCCATGCTATTCCAGAGTTAGCCCTTAGAGAAGAATTAAAAGCAGGTTTTGTCTATCATTATAACCCTCTTCGTACCAACCCAAATCCAAAGAGGGTGATTGCGGGGTATAAAAGGCTTGAACTCCTTGTTGTCATAGATACGGTCCTTTCTGAAACAGCCTCCATTGCCCATTATGTCTTACCAGAATCATTCTATCTTGAGAGAACAGAGGCTATTGATACAAAACATAGCGGCAAGCGGGCCCAGGTCAGTATCCAGCAACAGGTTGTAAAACCTATGTATGATACTCGACCTGGAACACAAATCATAATTGAATTGGCAAAACATTTAGGGGTTGGCAAATATTTCGATTTTGATATTGAAGAGGCAAATCGTTTAAGACTAAAACCCTTAAAGGTAACGATAGAACAATTGAAGGAGAAAGGAGTTTTATTCGTAGGAGATGAATGGAAAGAAGGATTTGATAAATTAAATACACCTTCTGGAAAGGTTGAAATATATAGCAAGACACTCGAGCAATTAGGTTTCTCGCCCATACCTCGGTGGGAGGAGCCACTTGTTTCTCCTGACCCAATCGACCCGCATTCTTTCAGATTGATACATGGAAAACAGGCCATACATACCCATTCAATGACAGCAAATCAGCCCATATTGATGTCAATTAGCCATCGTTATGATTTAGTCCGTTTATGGATGAATCGTAAAAGGGGAGAAAGGTTGGGCTTAAAAGATGGTGATTGGGTTAGGATAAAATCGATTGTAGGAGAAGGAAAGATTCGTGTTCGACTCACAGAAGGAATACATCCCTCCTGTGTGTGGTTACCTAGCGGATACGGGATCTATTCTAAGCACCTAAAAGTGGCTTATGACATAGGTCTCTCATATAATGATTTTCTACCAACATACTTTGATCCAACTGTGGGTCATGTTATGGCTTCGGAGGTAGTTGTTCAGGTAACAAAGGCCTAACAGGATGAATAAAAATTTTGTGTAGGGGTCTAAAAGATGCCGCGATATGGAATGGTGATTGATGAAACGAAATGTGTAGGCTGTCACGCATGTCGTGTTGCGTGCCACAATCAGAACGGACTTGAAGAAAAGGAGGCCTACAATCATCTTGAAGAAAGGGAATATGGAAGCTTTCCAAACTTTAGCCGTGAATTTTTACCCGTCCAGTGCCAGCACTGTGATAATCCTCCGTGTGTAAAGGTCTGCCCAACCGGCGCTTCTTATAAAAGAAAAGACGGTGTGGTTTTGGTAAATAAAGATAAGTGTATCGGTTGTAAATACTGTATTGCAGCCTGTCCTTATAATGTAAGGATCATTAAAAAGGAAGGATATATTGAGAAATGTCGTTTCTGTATCGAATTCGTAGAAAAGGGTGAGCAACCAGCCTGTGTGACAACATGTATGACAGGGGTGAGGATGTTTGGAGATCTGGATGATCCAGAGAGTGAGATATCTAAATATATTATTAAGCATAAACTCAAGCAGTTTAAAGCCGAATTAAATACAAAACCAAGAATCTATTATCGTAAAGGATAGACCTATGAATCATGTGGATAAGGCACTTTTTTGTGATATTATATCATCTTTTCTTCTACCACCAACCCTTGAAATTGCTGAACAGATAAGTAATGGTCAATATTATTTCTTCTTTAAAAATTTTTTACCTTCAAACTATGAAAATGATAAGATTATATTGAGAGGTTTCCTTTCAGAAAAGAATCCTGAAGACATCTTAATAGATCTGGAAAAAGAATATTACAGGCTCTTTTCAGAAACTGGAAAAGAAAGAATCTCATTGGTGGAATCTTATTATAAGCCCTGGACGAATGATCCCAGTTGCTTGCTTCCATTTGCGAGAGAAAAGGGATTTTTAATGGGGGATTCAGCCGTTCATTTGCTTGATCTCTTCAGTTATTATGGACTGGAGATAGATAAGGCCTTTCAAGGAATGCCTGATCACCTTGTAATTGAGCTGGAGTTTTTATCTTATCTTTATAAGAAAAATTATAGTGAATCTATAAGGTGTTTTATTAGAGATCATCTTGACTGGATTTCACGGCTAATAGAAGAGGTTAAAAGGTGTAATCCACATCCATTTTATCTCAGTTCGTTAGAAATGTTAAATCTATTTTTAATGCTTGAAGAAAAGAAGGAGGCTTGTTTGAATGATTAGGCGAGAAGTCTTGAAAAGGATTTTTTTGGGAGCCCTCTTAGGGGGTATCCTCTTTATAAATGGATGTGAAAAGAAAGAGAAGTCCTTAGGATTTGGAAACCAGGATAAACTATGGAATCTTATCATCACCCAGGAAAACATAGAGGAACCAATTGATCTTGCCTATTCAAAAGATACCCCAGCCTTTTATAGAGATTCTTCATTTAGCAAAGGGGATCCCTCTTTTGTACCAAAAATTAGTGGAGGCTGAAGCTAAAAACAAGATTCGTCGGTGACGAATCGATAAAAAGGAGTAATTTATGGAGGGTCAAATACATATTCATTGGGATTGGATTGTAGCTATTGATCTCTTTTCTGCAGGACTAAGTGCCGGGGCTTTTATCATTTCAGCAACCGCCTATTTTCTCGGTAGAAAGAAATATGAAACCATCACAAAGATAGGGGCTTATATAGCACCATTCCCTGTTATTGTTGGTATACTCGCTCTAATTTATGATCTCGAGAGGCCCCATTTATTTTGGAAGCTCTTTCTAACATTTCAACCCAGTTCAGTGATGTCGCTTGGATCCTGGCTTCTTCTTTTCTTTGTCTTTTTCAGTATTTTACACCTATATCTCTGGCTACCGGAGAGACTTGATTATCTAAAACTCTTTCCTATCATTCGATCAAACCATTTCTTAAACCGATTCCATGGAGACAACATAACCCTACTAAGAGGCTTAATAGCAGGGTTTGGAATTCCTATCTCAATTGGAGTCGGGATATATACAGGTGTTCTTTTAGGTGCCCTTACAGCAAGGCCATTCTGGAATAATACAATGTTACCCATGTTATTTTTAATCTCTGCAATGATGACAGGTTCAGCAGCAATCTGTTTCATTGGCTGTTTTATAAAAGGATTTCGTGGAATGAGCAGAGAGGCTGTAAATACAAACAAATTCATGATTCATTCAATAGATTTCACATTAATGATCTTCTCCATTATAGCCGTCTTTCTTTTCATCCTTGGATTATATATCTCACCAAGAAGTTCTGTTTCGGCAGTTCATCTTATAATGGGAGGTGAATACACATTTCTTTTCTGGTTTTTCGTTGTGGGAATAGGAATCATCCTTCCTCTAATCCTTGAGGTTTATGAGTTAATACCACATTATATTGTTCATAAAGAGCTAAGGGAACACAATCCCTGGATCTCTGGAATCATTACAGTTTCTGTCCTTATAGGAGGATTTGTGTTGAGATATATTGTAATCTATGCTGGCCAGATAGCACGAATAGTAACCTCATAAAAAATTAAATTAAAATGGAATTAACTAATATGTGGACAAGAAGATATTTTATAAAACTTGGATTTTTAGTCTCGATTTTTAATTTTGTTCTTCCTCCAATAAATTGGGTTTGGGCAAAAACGAGAAAGATTTTACCCTTTGGATTCTCAAGAGAGATTTTGAAAGATATGCATCCCGAAGAGATTGATAATCGAAACCTTGATATCGATCCTATTGAAAAATTTGGAACAATGGGAACTACAGATATATTCACAGATTTAAATAAATATAGGCTTAATATTACAGGGAAGGTTAAGAATCCAATTTCTCTAAGTTTTGAACAGATCCTGAAATATCCCCAGTTGTCAGAAACGGTTCTTCTTATCTGTCCTGGCTTTTTTGCCTATAATGCTCTATGGACAGGTGTAAGTTTAAAGCCTCTAATTCAGAAGGTTCAACCAGAAAAAGGGGTTAAATACTTTGAAGTCAAAGGCGCAGATGGAAAGAATGTTAGAATTCCTCTGACAAAGATAGATCAAAAGAAGGTTTTTCTGGCTTATAAGGTGAACGGGGAGAGACTTCCACAAAAACATGGTTTTCCATTAAGATTGGTCTATGAAGATGCATATGGAAGCGAATGGATAAAGTTTGTGGAAGAAATTGTATTCTCATGATATCATATCTTAGTAGCCTCTAAAGATGCATCTTGGTTTTTCCAACCTATATAACCACTATTTTACTCCTCTCCTCAAAGAGATTGTGTCGTAATGTCATTCTGAGGCTTTAGCCGAAGAATCTATGTTTTATAAGGGTCGAATTTTTTAGATTCCTCGCTTCGCTCGGAATGACAGAAAAAAGAGGCTCGGAATGACAGAAAAAGGAGACTCGGAATGACAAACATGGCATATACCTCATTACGACACAGCCTCAAAGGAAGAGAGGAGTAATGGGATTTAGATCTTCACTATTCATGGACAGCAGAACTGTAATTATGAGTTAAAGTTATCTCCATCTTATGTCAAATCTGTCCAGGTTCATTACTTTATCCCATGCATTTATGAAATCTCTAACAAACTTTTCTCTTCCATCCGATGAGGCATAAACTTCCGAAACGGCTCGCAATTCGTTGTGATGTCCAAAGATCAAATCAACCCTTGTTGCAGTCCATCTCAATTGACCTGTACTCCTGTCGTATCCCTTAAATAAGTAAGAATGCTCATCAGCTTGTTGCCATGCTATTCTCATATCCAAGAGATTTATAAAGAAATCATTTGTTAGCACCCCAGGAGTTTCTGTAAACACACCATGTTTAGAGTACTCATAAGTTGCCCCTAATACCCTGAGTCCCCCTACCAAAACTGTCATTTCAGGAACCGTAAGACAGAGAAGCTGTGCCTTATCAACTAATAAGTATTCAGCAAGACCCCTGCGCGGGTCTTCGATATAGTTTCTAAAACCATCTGCAAAGGGCTCCATAGCTGAATAAAATGCTACATCTGTTTGTTCCTGCAATGCATCCACCCTTCCAGGTATAAATGGAACAGCGACCTCATATCCAGCTTTTTTAGCCGAAAGTTCAATAGCTGCGCATCCTCCAAGGGCAATTAAATCTGCTATAGAAACCTTCTTTCCTTTACTCTTAGCATTGAATTCCTGCTGAATCCCTTCATAGATAGATATAATTTTTATTAAATCCTGAGGATGATTTACCTTCCAATCCTTTTGAGGGGCTAAACGAATACGGGCTCCATTTGCTCCACCACGCCTATCCGAATCACGATAAGTAGCGGCGGACGACCATGCGATGTAAACCAGCTGAGAGACACTTAATCCAGAGGCCAAAATCCTATTCTTTAGCTCCTTTATATCCACCTCATCTATTAATTCATAGTCACGTCGAGGTAGGGGATCCTGCCAGATAAAAACTTCATCAGGTACTTCGGGACCAAAATAGCACTCACGAGGACCTAAATCACGATGGACAAGCTTAAACCATGCTTTAGCAAAGGCCTCTTCAAACTCCTTTGGGTTTTCAAGAAAACGCCTTGCAATCTTAGAGTATTCTGGATCGAATCTCAAAGCGAGATCTGCTGTTAGCATCATTGGAGGATGCTTCTTGTTAGGATCATGGGCATCAGGAATGATTGAGGGGGCATTTTTAGCAACCCACTGATGCTTTCCAGCAGGACTTTTAGTCAGCTCCCATTCATAATTAAATAAAAAGTGAAGGTAGTTTATCCCGAATTTTGTGGGTGTTGAAGACCAGGCAAGTTCAAATCCAGACGTAAAGGTATCAGGACCCTTCCCAGTCTTATAATTACTCTTCCAGCCAAGTCCCTGTTGTTCAATAGGGGATGAGTCTGGATCAGGACCAACATATGTATCCGGGGAGGCACCGTGACATTTACCGAATGCATGGCCTCCTGCAATTAAAGCCACGGTCTCTTCATCATTCATACCCATGCGCGAAAAAGCAACCCTAATCTGTTTGGCAGACCCCAAAGGATCAGGATTTCCTTCAGGTCCCTCTGGATTCACATAGATAAGTCCCATCTCTGTTGCAGCAAAAGGTCTCTCGAGTTCTCCTTCTTTAAAACGCCCTTTACCAGATAACATTTCAAGCTCTGGTCCCCAATCTGCACTTTCATCAGGCTCCCATATATCTTGCCTTCCTCCACCAAAACCGATTGTTTTAACACCCATGTACTCGAGGGCAACATTCCCTGACAAGATAATAAGATCTGCCCATGAAAGCTTGCGACCGTATTTTTGTTTGATAGGCCAAAGCAGACGAATAGCCTTGTCAAGACTTATATTATCAGGCCAGTCAATCCTTGGTGGAAAACGAATATCACCTGCTCTTGCACCTCCACGACCGTCATAAATCCTATAACTACCAGCACTGTGCCAGGCCAAGCGAATAAACAAAGGACCATAATGTCCAAAATCAGCAGGCCACCAATCCTGTGAATTTTTCATAAGCTCCTTCAAATCCTTTTTTACCTCAGAAAGATCTAAACTTTTAAACTCCTTGATATAGTCATAATCCGGACCATAAGGATTTGAATGTGAACAGTTCTGACGAAGAATCTTAAGATTTAATCTATTGGGCCACCAATCTGTAATCCATCTTTTTCTTTCCTTTTGTTCCATCTTATACCTCCTCGTATAATAGTCGTTAGTTTTTTTAGTCTCGCTGGGTTCCTGCTTTTGCAGAAATTACCTTTATCATTTTAAACAGCCTCTTATTTTACCTCTCCCCTTTCTTCGCATGAATATTACAGAACTGCTTTTTTTGATCTAATCGAACATATTGAGGCTGATTATACTGGTGTTGGACCACAGGCACGACTTACTGGTGTTTTTAACTTTTCTTTAATAACATCTACCAGAAACCTCAATGCCCCATCTTTGTCCCGATCTAAAATTATGATCTGCATCTTTTGGACCTCTTCATCTGTAAGTTTAATGATATGCTCAGCCATGTATTACCTCCCAACCAAGATTTAACATTTTTAATCTAAATTGAGCGATTCCAGATTGTCATTGCGAGGCAAAGCCGAAGCAATCTCTACCAAATTGTCATTCCGAGTTGAACGAGGAATCTGTGAGATTGCCATGCACCCTTTGGGTGCTCGCACTGACTGATAAATAAAGACTTTTAGTAAAAAAATCGCTCAATTTAGGTTTAATTATCATTCGATCTTCTTAAACTTTTCTCCTTTTAAACCACAAACGGGGCAATTAGCGGGAGCCTCTTTCTCTGCAGTATATCCACAAACAGGACATACATAGTAAGGAAAATTCTCCTGCCCCTTGCCAAGATTTTCTAAGAGATTTTGATATAGCTTTGCATGTATCTTTTCAACCTCATTGGCGAAATGAAAAGTCCTTTCTGCTTCTTTATTACCCTCTTTCTTTGCGGTTTCGATCATCTCAGGATACATAGTCTTAAATTCATGAGTCTCTCCAGCAATAGCTTCCTCAAGATTCTCTTTTGTACTCCGAATCCCTTTTAAAGCCCGTAAATGATTATGTGCGTGAATCGTCTCTGCCTCCGAAGCTGCCCTAAAAAGACGTGCTACCTGAGGAAAACCCTCCTCTTCGGCTCGGGCTGCAAAGGCAAGGTATTTGCGGTTTGCCTGTGATTCCCCAGCAAATGCCTCTTTTAAAAATTGTTCTGTCTTTGACATTACTCATACCTCCTTTGGAATTTATAGTTTTCCCTGTTTTCTACAATCAGGACATATACCAAAAAATTCTATACTACTCCTTGTTACTTGAAATCCTTCTTCTTCTAACTTTGAAATAGGAATAGAAATTTCATAATGGATATCAAAAATCTTATTGCATTTCTCACAAATGAGATGATGATGGGGACTGGTATCAGGATCAAAACGCTTCTTTTGAGGGTCAATATAAAGCTCCTTGATATAGCCTATCTTATTCAAGTTTTCTAATGTATTATAGACAGTAGCAAAAGACATGGTTGGGAATCTCCTCCTTAAGGCCCTAAATATTGTTTCAGCCGAAGGATGATCTTTATTGCCTTCCAGATATTTAATGATTGCCATTCTTTGAGGAGTCAATTTTATTCCAATGGCTTTTAGTTCTTTCATCTTACACCTTTATTATTATTATCATTTTAGAATAATTCTTGTCAAGTAATTTTTATTTTCTTTCATCTATTCGTAAAGGGGCGGAAATTTTCCCCAATCATTTCGAGCCTGAAAGGCGTGGCAATCTGACTAAGTCGTTGCGAGGACCGAAGCGACGCGGCAATCTCCAATATTGTTCCTTCGTTTCACTCGGTATAAGGATTCAGCCCTGAATTACAATGACAATAAGTAATCGCTCAATTTATATAAAAATGTTTTATAATATAAAAAAGTTATGAGCAGGCTAAAAGAGTTAAATACCCCTATATTCTGGATAGAAGGTCATCCTGGAAAACTCCAGAAAGAGAAATGGACAGTCGAGGTTAGTGGTTTATGTAAAAATCATGAAAAATTTAACTGGCATCAATTAATGGAAATGCCTAAATCTATTGTTGAGGCTCGTCTAACAAGTGTCACGCGATTTTCTGTGTTTGGAAGATGGGGAGGTATAAAGATAGGCGATCTTCTCAAATTGGTAGGGATAGATCAAAAGGTTAAGTATATCCGTTTCTGGTCGTATAGGATGATCTATGATACTTCAATTCCCATAGAAATAGCTTTACGTGAGAAAACTCTTTTAGCATATGAATTCGATAATGAACCTTTGGAAGAAGACTATGGAGGTCCTATCCGAGGATTCTGTCCTTATCTTTGGGGATATAAATCTGCCAAGAGTGTTGTAAAGATTGAATTAATGGACCATTATATACCTGGTTATTGGGAAAAACGTGGTTATTCAGATGATGCTCAAATTACAAAGGGAAAAGTTCTTGACTTAAATTCAGGACGTTTAAGACCTATTCCGGATGGCGAGGTAATAAGATTTCTGGACTAACAGCCTTAGAAAAACTGTTCTGACTATTGGCGTAATTAAATTTTACCATTCCTTGGATATTTTAAAATTTAATAAATCTTAGCCCCTCGTTCTTTAAGTAATTCCTTTAAGATAGATCGATGGCATCGTTCTTCGTTCTCGCAATAGCATCCAAGAGAGAAATTAGTCTGATGTGAAAGGGCGGCAAGCAAGTCTAAAACCCTGCTTGCATCTGATAAATTCATCTCTGCACGGAATTTCCTCTTAAAGGCTAACCACTCTTTATCGGTTTTGGCTACTTTACCTTCCTTTAAAAGTTTCTCACTGGGTGAAAGGATTGGAAGCCAGACATCATAAAAATTCCTTGAAGCATACTCTTCTTTAGGCACACCCCTTGGAGGGCGACGAACTGTACCTAAACGAACACCCTCATTTTTCTGTCTTGGAGTTCCAAGACGAACAATCTTGATAGCCATTTTATTCCTCTCCATCTAAATTGATTAATCCAATTTATAAGAAAATGGAAGCCCACAATCAATATTTATCAATCGGAGCAATTATATCATCCTTATCATCTTCGATCGCCTTGTCTTATTGATTTTCCACAACAAGACTTTGTCTAATTTTACATAAGGAATGAAACCAAATACGGCAAGGGACCCTTCGTTTTAGATTCTTTTAATTTCTCGTGGGCAAGCCCTTTTGGTTTGACGAACCCTCATCAAGGTGTCATTTATTTTATGCTCCCATTAATAACTCTCCTTTATACATGATATTTTAGCTGTAATTCTAAGGGATGAGGATATAGGTAAATCTGCTCTTTAAGGTAGGTTTGATTATATTTACGCACATAATGTTTGATAAGTGTTATTGGAGCAATTAAAGGTATAAAGTCCTTACGGTAGTATTCAATAATCTCTAACAATTCCTTCTTTTCATCAGGGTTAATTTTTTCTTTAAAATAGCCAATCATATGCATCAATACATTAGCATGCCTCTTTGGGGTTGATGGAACTTTCAAAGCTTCTATAAGAAGCTCTTGATATTCCATAAAAGCTTCTTTAATTGGTATTTCCCTGAGTCTTGCTACGAGTCTCCCCATTGACTGTTCATGTTTTGGGCTATGTGAAAGAATAAGAAATTTGTGCTGGCTATGAAATTCTATAAGGCTTCGAGCTTTTGGCCTCTTTGAAGATACATCACGCCATCTCTTAAGGGTAAAGATACGTTCTATGAAATTCTCGCGAAGCCTTGGGTCATGAATCCTCTTTTCGTCCTCAACAGGAAGGAGAGGAAAATGTTCCATAAATATTTTAGCAAATATCCCGATCCCCTTTCCCACCACAACACCCTTCTCATTGTATACCTTAACACCCTCCATGCCACTGCTTGGAGAACCACTTTTGAAGATAAAACCATAAAGGTCTTCTTTTTCGAGTTCGGCTACACGTTTCTTGGCCCATCGGATCATCCTTTTGGTCAAATCTTTTTTTGTCTCTGTTGTAATCAACCTTGGAGAACATGGATTTCCCTCAAGTCTCATCGATTCCCTTGGAACTGGTAGGCCACACTCCACTTCTGGACAGACAGGGACATACTCCACATACTTCCCAAGTGTATCACGTAGAAATCGGTCTAACCTATGCCCTCCATCATAACGAACCTTCTTACCCAAAAGACAGGCGCTGATTCCAAGTTTGATCTTTTCCATGATAAGATTCTACTCAATTTAATCTAACATAAATTATATTTATTTTAAAATTGATTTATCAAAGGGTTAATCATCTTTTTTTCCGTGATGAGGTTATATTTCTTATCTGGCAAATTCTTTACAGCCGTCTTGCCAATAAACATCGAGCACCCAAAAGGGTGCGTGGCAATCTCATAGATTCCTCCTCTGCTTGGAATGACAATTTTGGCAGGGAAAAGAAAAACATTTAAACGCAGATGGATTCCCGTTTTCAAGGGAAAACAGATGCTTCTATCAAAAGAATCGTTATTGAGAGGTCTGAAAAACTATTTATTAAACGGATCATAAACAAATGACACCTTGATAACCTTATGATCAAGGCATAGGGAAATATTTATTGAAAAGTATGAATATCAAAGGTATAGAGATGATAGAAAAGATAAAGCTCGATAGGATAAATTGGTTTGTAATGGATGGATTCCCACCATGCTTTTGAACCTGTATTGGTATGGCTGTAATAGGTGGCGCTGCACTTTGAAGAAAAATGATTAGTGCAATAGAATATTCTGGTCGAATCAGGATTAAAAAACCAATAAAAAAGAGCGGGAAAAAGATATTTTTTATTAAAACAAATTTAATAATCTCATTAATATAAATTTTCCCTTTTTTTTGGAAATCCACATATAAACTCCCACCAAGGATCAGCATTAATAGAGGAACTGACATTGAACCGATCATCTGAAGGGCTGAAAGAACGAAATTTGGAAAATATCTATCTCCTCCAGATAATTTTAGAATAAGTGCAATAAAAGTTGAGACCAGAACCGGATTAAATATCCTTTCCCATCTCATTCGTCTCTTAAGCCTTGCTTCTTCCTCAATTTTATTTTTTTTAAAAAAAAGATGGTTTGTTGAAAAGAAAACTGTGGGGTGAAAGGCAATAAAAAGAAACAGCTCAGGTATGATTGGTGTGTTTGGTCCGAAAATACCTAATATGATGATAAAAGGGAAAAAAAGACCATTTTGGAAGAAAAGGCTAATTGCAAATTCACGTCGTGTTTTATTAGATGAAATAAACATAGTTATTAAAGTCAGAATAAGGGCTATAATCGAAAACGCTAACCACCAAACAGGAAACTTCCACCAAAGAAGGGTTGATGATGTAGAAAACTGAAGCATAATGTTTGCAAATACAATACAGGGAAGAGCTATATCAATTGCTAATATTCCAAGAATGTGGAGAATATCTTCAGGTAAAATATTTCTCTTAATAATCCAGAAACCTAAAACACCTATTATTATAAGGGTAGCAACTGCTTGCAGGGTAATCAGTACAATATTCATTATAAAAATTTATGACCTTTTCTTTTTAAATCTTCAATCGGTTTAAAAGAAACACTTATTTCTCCTATCAACAGCCAGGTTCTTCTAAATGGCTGAAGCACAATCTTACATGGTTTACTTTTTTATTATAACCCAATGGAACAATTTTTTGTTATTGGCTTTCTGATCGCAGAAAGGGAAAGCAGACACTATATCCGGTATGAGAATAAGGAAATTAGCAATTATATAAATCACTTACCTTAAATAAAGAACGGATGAAACGAATAAAGTTAACTCTTATAAAAAATGGCTTATCACGATAGTTTTATCACTTGCAAAGATAAAATTCTCCCTCACCTTATTCCATTTCTACTGCGGAGAAATAAGAAGTGAGGGAGAAGTAACATTTTTTAAGGTCTTGGAATCGGGAATATCAACTCTGCAGTCTTTTTTATTTCTGGGTATTGATTATTTTCAACAATCTCAAGTTCCCATGGCCATCTGCCTTTACCTTTTACCCATTGTCCTCCTACCATTGGGGTCTTGCAATAATTATCTTTAGTGTATTTTATCGGACCTACAATTGTCTTAAGGTCCGTCTTAATAATTGTTTCCCGGATCTTATCCTTATCAAGAGAGGCTGCCCTTTTAAGCACATCTGCAGCTACTTCATAGGTGGCATATTTGAATCCTAACGGCTGTGTCCACTGTCTTCCTGTCTTTTCGGTCCACGCGTCACAGAGGACTTTGGCACTATAACCAGCAAGAGATGATTTAAATGGGTGATGTGGACTCCACCAAACGCATGTAGTTAATCCATGTGCCAGATTCCCACCCAAGGCTTGTACAGCTGAAGGGAAAAGAATCGGCTTACCATGTGTTGACATCTTTGGAATAAAACCTTGTTGGAAGCATTGACGCCATGCCGTGGCAAAATCGGGTGGGGTCTGAACCCCAGTCAAAATTTCTACTTTTTCCCTTTTCCAGAGATCGATGAACGATGTATAATCCATCGTTCCTCTTGGAAATCTCCCGGCATCAACAACCTTATATCCTTTCTCAATTAGACGTTTTGTAAACATCTCTGAATATGTTTTCCCATCAGGATCATTTGGCCATAGGCCTCCAACAACCTTATTAGTTTTATCGGCTACAGAATCCCACATAGCAATAAAACTTTCTACAATCTGTGGTACTGAGAAATGAAAATGGAAGGTCCATTTATATGGACCTCCTGTAAGCCATGATTCAATAGGGGCATCTGCCGAAATACAAGGCACCTGATATCGCTCACAAACTGCTGCCACAGGATTAACAGTATCAGGTGTATGAAGTACAATCATAAGGTCTACATGATCTTGAAGTATAAGTTTTGAGGCGATATCAGCTGCTTTTGTTGGATCACTTTCCGTATCAACAATTTTAACCTTTACTGGTAACCTTTTACCTGCCTCTTTAATGAAGATTCCACCATCCTTATTAATCTCTGCAATTGCACGCTCATCAATCCATGGTGTAGATTCACCAAATGCAGATAAAGGACCAGAAGTAGGATTTGGTCTTCCAATCAAGATATAATCTCTTTTTGAAGCCGCAAAAATAGATTTTGTAAATGAAGGAATGCTTAAGGCTGCTCCAGCAAGCGAAGCCTTTTTAACAAATTCCCTTCTTGTTATACAACTTTTTGTCATGTCATTTACCCCCCTTTAAATTTTTTTCTTTTATAAAAGATTGGTTATTCTAAAACACAAAATTCTCTATTTGTCAATTAAATTTTCAGAGATGTCTGAAAAAGTCTTTGAAAGACTGAGGAGGTAGTGTTCAAAACTGCTTTTTTTATCAATCATTGCGAGCACCCAGAGGGTGCGTGGCAATCTCATAGATTTCTTACTTAGTTAGGAATGAAAATTTCGAAGAGATTACTTCGGCTTTGCCTCGAAATGACAATCTTTAATAGCTCAATTTATATAAAAATTAAAGCTGTCATTCCTGCGAAAGGAGGAACCCAGGGAAAATAAAAAAATTAAAAAAACAGCTGGATTCCCCGTTTTCACGGGAATGACGTAGGAGGTTTTTTACCCCAATCTTTGGAAAAAGAGGATTTTTTGACTGGAATCATTTTTGAATGACGGTTAAACTATATGTATCAATTTTAATTAAAATAGAAAATTCTAAAGAAATATGAAAAATCCGGTTTCTATTGTTAGATGTGAAGATTACGAAGAAAAGAATGTTTTACACGCGTTAAGGAAGGCAATAGATCTCATAGGA
>JBBIOI010000062.1:0-19425 GCA_037443425.1 Deltaproteobacteria bacterium | reverse complement strand
ACTGGCTATCTTAACAGCCAAAAATCTTGAAAAACATTTTGGCAAACCATTTGTTGTAGAGAACAAACCAGGAGGGGGGACAGTTGTTGGAGTAACTTATGTGGTCAATGCACCACCAGATGGATACACCCTTTTGTGTGCAGCCGATATTTTTACATCAATCCTTATGGGCACAGCGCCTTATAAGATGGACGATGTTCAAATAATCGCCCAGATTTCGTTAAATGGAAATGCGCTTAGTGTAAGGGCTGATGCCCAATGGAAAAATTTTGATGAATTTGTCGCTTATGCGAGGAAAAATCCTGGCTTGAAGTTTGCTCATCCTGGAAAAGGGACGTTTGTGTATTTCAGGACTGAGAATCTGAATAGACAGGCAAAATTGAATATGATTGACGTCCCAATGAAAGGCGATACAGAAGTTATCTCTGCACTCCTTGGTGGACATGTTCCTGTAGGAATAGGAAGTGTCTTTGCACACAAGCCACAGGCAGAGGCTGGTAAGATAAGGATATTACTCTGTTATGATAATCCAGCTGGATACGGTCTTGATCCTAAGATTCCTGATATCGAAACTTTCTTCAAAGGAAGTATCTATGATATCCCGGTTTCCACGTATCTATATGCCCCTGCTAAAACTCCAAAAGAGAGGATTGAGGTTTTGAGGCGTGCCCTCGAAAAAATAGCAAAGGATGAAAGATATATTGAAGAGCTGAAAAAGATTGGGATGAGTATAAGCTTTGTTCCAGGAGATAAAATCAAAGAGCCGTTGCTTAAAAAAATTGAGATTGTAAGAGAAATTATGAAAGATATAGGGATGATAAAGAAGTAGATATTTAACCGCCTGCTACTACGGGGAGGATTAAAAATTCATCGCCATCTTTAAGGATGGTCTCCATGCCATTTAAAAATTCGATTAGACGGCCATTTACCATAAAACGAATATGTGGAAAGGGCTCACTTGTTCCAGGACGAAAAAGATAAGATGCTAAGGGTTCTCCCCACTTATTAATCATCCATGAAATGAGGTCTCTTACTGTGCTTCCTTCTGGAATGGAGACCTCAAATTCTCTTTTGCCTAAAATCTTTTTTAGCGATAATATTGTGTATATTTTGATCTTGATCACTTATAAGCCAAGATCCCTTGCAACATAATCAAGGCCTAATTCAATGAGTTTTTCCTTTTTTGGAATTCCTGTTTTTATATCCCAGCCCCTTACTGTATAGTATTCATCAAGCATTGTATTCAAGTCTTCTTTGCTTATAAGATGGCCTTTTGAAGCACCAGCTTTTAGGGGTTCTGTCATCAATCTTTCCGGAAATGTATCGTCAGCCCTTGTAAAACCTTCACGCACATTAAAGGCCCTTGCTAAATTATTTATCCTTTCTCCAACCTTTTCAACATCCTCAGGCGTGTAGGAAAGACCTGTAACAGCCTCCATTAATGAGGCAGTATTTTCTGTTGCAATAGGGGCCATTGCCGTATCAAGCAGAAACACACACATGGTTGGACAGTCACAGGTTGCAGTTCTTACATCCTGATTCCATTTTGTAAGCTTCCCCTTTCCTTCAATACTTAAGCGGTCTACTGGATATGGGATTGGGATGCTGAATATCTCCTGAAATGCATAGCCTCTGTTATGATCTCCACCTGTGTAAGATGTAGCATAAGCAAGACCATGTCCCTTTGCACCACGCACATCATACCCTGGAAGCTCAAGGCCTTTTATATGAAGGGCATATTTCTCAGAGCCCTTTCCTATTTTTGAAGAGGCTATCCTTACACCATCGGCCAGGATATCTCCAATAGATTCTCTGAATGCAATCCACCTAATAAGAGTATTCATAGCCTCGTGGTTTCCAAATCTTAGATCAAGACCTCCTGTTTCAGAAATAGTAAGTATTCCTCTTTCAAACAATTCCATCGCAAACCCGATAACAACTCCAGTAGATATCGTGTCTAATCCAAGTTCATCACAGAGCCGATCAGCAGCAATGATACTGTCCATATCATCTACACCTGTTTGACCGCCCAATGAATAAAGTGTTTCAAATTCTGGTCCCTCTGTCAATATGCCAGCATATGGTCCTTTTCGAGCCAATCTTAATTGACTGCAACCAACCGGACATTCATAGCAGAATTCTTTACCGATTCTGCGAGTCTCCAGTGCTTCAACCCCTATTTGATCAACAGGTGTAAATTCACCTGTTGCGGTCCAATTTTTTGCTGGAAAGATTCCAAGTGCACAGGTGTTGTCAACATTTGATGGTGTACCTGTCTTTGCAAACTCAGGGTAAAGAACAGGACTCTCCCTCATAGCCTTTAACATCTTGTCTCTTGCGACCTTAAACTTTTCTTTTGATGATATTTCCAAAGACCTCAAACCACGAACAGCAATTGCCTTAAGGTTTTTTGATCCCATAACAGCACCAAGCCCTTTTCTTCCAATAGCCCTTCTTTCATTAATAATACAGGAAATTCGGTTAAGGTTTTCACCTGCAGGTCCTATACAGGCAACTCTAAAATTTTGATCCCTCAAATCGTCCTTTATTATTTGCTGACAGTCAAATGTCATGGTACCCCATACTTTACTGGCATCACGGAAACGAACTTCATCATCTCTTATCGAAATATAGGTTGGTTTTTCAGCCTTTCCTTCGATTATTAATACGTCATAACCAGCAAGTTTTAGCTCAGCCGGGAAATGTCCTCCTGAAAGGGCCATTCCAACTGCATTTGTTAAAGGCGATTTAGCAGTTACTGCAATTCGACTTGCACAGGGAACATTGGTTCCAGTAAAAGGTCCAGGTGCAAATATTAGTTTATTTTCAGGTCCTAAGGGATTTGCATTAGGTTTAAGTTCATCATAAAGAAATTTTATCCCAAAACCTGCCCCACCAATAAAATCCTTTGCGATATCAAGAGGTAATTCCTCTTTTTTAAAGGTTTTATCCGTTAGGTTAATCCTTAAAATCTTTCCGGTATAACCACCACTGTACATGACCTTACTCCTTTCTTATTAATTAAAGGTCATCAATTATAGAAGAATGTTATTTTACTAACACATTTTAAGTTTTTTTTAAATATGTAGCCATTTTCAATATCAAGATGGAAAACTTACCCAAGGGATTTTGATATCTATTTTTTGGAAAACTTTTCTCTTTTGTCAAAAAAATTAGAATTTTTATGAAAAATTTTTCCTATTTGAATTTTTCAAAAATATTTTTAGATTTGACAAATTCTTTTCATTATCATAAACTTACAGCAATTTATTCTATTTGGCATTAAATTTGTTTACCAACTCAATCATAATAAGAAAGGAGAGATTCCTGAGATGGTCGTTTACGAATTTTATTGGCGTGATGAAGAGGGACGAGAGCATCTAATTGGAATACTTCCTGAAAGGAGAAAAGATCCGCAGAGGATTTCAAAAGAATCCATCATGAATTGGGGAAAGTTAATGGCGAGTGGAAATATAGATATAGATAAAATATATTTCGTCAAATTAGAGATATAAAATTTCTCGAAGGGTAAGCCCTTGGGGCTTGCCGAACCCTTATCAAAGTTTCATTTATTTTATACCCCCATTAATAATTATTTCCTCTTAATCCTTTTAAAAATATTTAACAACTCGCAGTCATTGCCTGCCTTTGGCCTGCAGGTCAAAAGCGTAACGATAATAATCATGTAGTCATTGCGAGCCCGAAGGGCGTGGCAATCTCATTTTTATTTAATTCTTTCTCGACGAGATGTATGCCATGTTTGTCATTTCGACCAAAGCAAGGAATCTATAAAGTACTAAAGTGTTACTTAAATCTTTATTTTTGAGATTGTGAGTTTCTTTTGGAAAACACGCTGTATTTACGAGTTAAATTGGAAGATTTTTTACTAAAAGCCTCTATCAGTCATTGCGAGCACCAAAGGGTGCGTGGCAATCTCGTAGATTCCTCACTTCGCTCGGAATGACAATTTTAAAGATTGCCTTGCAATGACACTCTTGAATCGTTCAATTTATATAAGAATTAAAGCTGTCATTCCTGGGAAAGCCTGAATCCAGGGAAAAGAAAAAACATAAAAAACAGCTGGATTCCCCTTTTTGGAATTAAGGCTTTTGAAGCCAAATGGAGAATGGGATGTTTATTGGCAAGGCCGCCGTAAAGAATTTCCCAGATATGCCAAATAACCTCATCACAGAAAAAAAGATGCCTACTCGATTAAAATTTTGTTTGAAAGAGTTAAATTTTTGCTATAAAATATTATTATCCTATGGGAAATCGTAACAGAAAAGTCTTAATCATCGACGACAATCAGGAATTTGTTAATTTGGTCAGGAAGGTCCTCGAGCAAAAGGAGTTTGATGTTTCCGTAGCATTAAGTGGGAAGGCAGGCATAGAGAAGATACTTTCCGGGAAACCAGAGGTTGTTCTTTTAGACTTGAGATTACCTGATATATCAGGAGAGGACCTTCTTAAAAGAATAAAAGATATTGATAGGAATATAGCTGTAATAGTAGTTACAGGATTTGGTGGAGAACAGGTTGCAGTAGATTTGATGAGAAAGGGTGCAACCGATTTTCTTTCAAAACCTGTAGATCAGGATCTGCTATTGAAATCGGTTTATAATACATTAGCAATTCGTGATTCGAAAATAGAAGAAAATCAATTAGATAGTTCTACATCACTTGAAAGATTCTTTCCATTTTTAGCTCATGAGATAAGAAATCCACTTCATGCAATCTCGGGCGCCTTAACCATTATAAAAAGACGTTCAAATTTAGGCGATGAACTAATAAAAGAATCTATTAAGATTATTGATGATGAGGTAGAGCATTTAAATAATTTCGTCCAGGAGTGTCTTAATTTTGTTAAACCTCCAAATTTGGTTAGATTTAATGAGATGGATATAAACGAGGTAGTTTCAATTGTAGTAAATATTGTCTCTCATACGTATGATTTAGAATCGAGAAGGATTAAAATTGTTTTAGATAAATATTCAAATCTTCCAAAAATCCATGGAAATTATGAAGAAATCAAGCAGGCATTCATCAATATTGTTAAAAATTCATTCGAAGCAATGCCCAATGGAGGAAGGTTAGTGATAAAGACGTCAAAGAGCCGTAACAATCCAGGATATGTTCAGGTGATTTTTTCTGATAATGGATTGGGTATAAAGAAAGAGAATATGTCATTTGTTTTTAAACCCTTTTTTACTACAAAACAGAGAGGTACGGGGCTTGGATTGGCCATTTGTCGGAGAATTATCGTAGATCACCATCAGGGAAAGATAGACTTAGAAAGTGAAGAGAATCGAGGAACAACAATAAAGATTGAACTTCCAATAAATAGGGTATAAAATTCAGCCTATGAATCAAAGGGCTTCTATATTAGTTGTAGATGATGAACCTCATTCCCTTTTCGGGATATCTGAGGTCCTCCAAGAAGAAGGATTCCATACTATTACTGCAGAAAACGGAAAGGATGCACTTGAGAAATTTAAGACCAATTCTATTGACCTCGTTATCACAGATGAAAAGATGCCTGACCTAAGCGGAATGGACCTTCTCTTAGAGATTAAAAAGATAAATCCCAGCATCCCTGTTATCCTGGTTACAGCATTCGGTTCTGTTTCAATGGCAGTCGAAGCCTTAAGGATGGGTGCCTACTACTTTTTTGAAAAGCCCATTTTTAATAATCTTGAAAGATTCTTTACCATAATAAGGCAGGCCCTTAAAACCAGCGAGATGGAAAGGGAGATCGATTACCTCAGACGCGAGGTTAGTGAAAAGTACTCCTTTCCAAATATCGTTGGTCGGCATCCAAAGATGCTCGAGATATTCGATATTATAAAAAGGGTAGCCCAAACAGATACAACTATTCTAATAATGGGAGAAAGTGGTACAGGGAAGGATTTGATTGCAAAGACGATCCATTATAATAGTTTAAGGAGGGATAAACCACTTGTAACCATAAATTGTGGAGCACTTACAGAAACTCTTATAACGAGCGAACTCTTTGGACATACAAAGGGAGCATTTACAGGTGCAGTTAAAGATACAATAGGAAAGTTTCAAAGTGCAGATGGAGGAACAATAATTCTTGATGAGATCGGTGAAGTTCCACTTCATCTTCAGAAGACATTACTGAGAGTAATTGAGGAGAAGGAGTTTGAAAAGGTAGGTGATAGCAAACCCATTAAACTGGATGTAAGAATAATCTCAACAACAAATAGAGACCTTGAACGCGAAGTAGAGAAAGGGAATTTTAGAAGCGATCTTTATTATAGGTTGAGTGTTGTTCCTATAAGAATCCCACCACTTCGTGAAAGGCCATCTGATATTCCACTTCTGGTTGACCACTTTCTCAGAAAGTATCACAAAGGAAAACAATTTCCAAGGATAGAGCCAGAGGTCATGGAACATTTAAAGACATTTCCATGGCCTGGTAACATAAGAGAGCTTTCCAATGTAATACAACAGATGATAGTTTTATGTAGAGAAAACACGATAACGATTAACGATATTCCATCTTATCTTTATCTAAAGACAGAAGATCTACCAAAAAAGGAGGGGAAGATCAATCTTCCAAAATTAGTCTCCGAACTCGAAAAGAGCTGGATATTGCGTAAACTTGAAGAGACAGATTGGAATCAGGAAAAGGCATCAAAACTTCTTGGCATAACAAGGAAGATGCTCGTAAACAGGATAAATAAATATCAGTTAAAGCCAATTAAAAAGAAGAAAAACATATAAAATTGGCATTAAAATTGTATATATTTTTATCTATATGAACACACATTCAATCCTGTTGGTTGATCCATTTAAGAATCTTGTTAATGCATATCAAATAATTTTAAGAGATGAAGGATATTTGGTTGATTCAGCCCTCAATCTTGAAGAGGCTTACTCTTTAGTAAAAAAAGTAGAGTATTCTATCATTATCATTGAATATATATATCCACATGAAGCAACAGAAGGATTTATAAAGAGGATCAAGCAAGATTTTCCTGCAACTTATATCCTTATGATAGCCAATGCAACCGTGGATGAAAAAACATATGAAAGGCTCTTCACTGTTGGTGTGGATGAATTTATACTAAAGCCCTATTCAGCTGACAGGATTATAGTGCATATAAGGAAAGGTTTAAAGCAAAGAGATATGATTCTTAAATTAAAGGGATTAGAAAGATTTTCTCTAATCGATCCAGTAAGTGAAAAGATTAGTGTTCTCATATTTAACAGAAATTTTTTTGAAAAATTTATAAGTCAAGAGATTAAAAGGTCAAAAAGACATAATCACAGCTTTTCACTCGTCTTAATTAAAATCTCTGAGAAAGAAAAGATTGAGAAGCAATTTGAAATCTTTATTAAAGAATTTCTCGAACTTATAAGAAAGAATACGAGAGAAGAGGATTTTATAAGTAAAAATAATGGAGAGATTGGTATTATCTTACCAGAAACAGATTACAGTGGTTGTCAGGCAATGCTTTCAAGGCTTAATCGTCTGATAGAGAGTCATCCCGCCTTCAGATCGGATGAGGTTTTAAACAGGTTTGTTAAAACCCTTTCATATCAATCATATACATTCCCTGATCAAAGCGAAATATTAGAATCTTTAAAAATCTAATCTTAGACTTTTTAGTCTAATCTTTATCTAACCAGAATGATTAAAAAAATTTTTCTCTTTTTACCTTTTGGCTCATAAATTGTTCCAAAAGGTAAAATCTGAGTGAAAAAGAATTTCCTCCAAATCTTCGCCCTGATGAAAAATATATTTAATTTCAAATAATTAAAGTAAACCAATAGAAAGTGTTATTTTGGTATATAATTTGCTGAAGCCTTTTTCACCTGGAGGTTTCTATGGCAAGAGAGACTGTTATCATTTTTGATAATGATTATCATACACAATGGATTCTTAAGACCTTATTAGAGTTTGAACATTATATTGTCATTACATTATCAGATATTGAGAGGCTAAGAAAAAATTTTAGAGAGTTTGAGATTTCTGCACTTATTACAGAATACGTTGTAAATGGAGTTTGCATGGTTAACGAAATTAAGGAGTTAAAAAAGGATTTCCCTGAACTTTATGTCATGATGCTTACTGATCAAGAGATTGGAGACAGGGAGTATAAAAAGATTTTAAATTCCGGGGTCGATGACATATTTTTAAAACCTTTTTCGAGCGAAAGGATCCTCCTTCACCTTAAAAAAGGTTTAAAGAAACGAAGATTATTGATCCAGAAGAATCGAATTACAACTAATAAAACCCAATATCTTAAAATTTAATCTTTTTATTGTTTAATGAGGAGGGGGACTATGGACCAAGAGGTATTATCAAAGGTGATAGGTTCAAGTCAATTGAGTACAAAGGCCTTTACTCTTTTTAAAAGGGTTCAGGGTGCTCTTGTTCATCTACCTGACTTCGGAAAGACATGTAAAGAGATTCTCGATGCAGTGATAGATGAGATGGATGCGGAGAATTGTTCACTTATGTTGAAGGATCCGAGAACAGGCGAATTAATCATTCGAGCAGCGCGTGGGAAAGATGAGAAAGAGACTGTCTTTTATTCAGATGGAATATCAATGGGCAAAAGATTTAAGCCAGGGGAAGGAATTGCAGGATATGTTCTAATAGAAGGAAAGGCTGTGATGCTTAATGATGCCCTTAATGAGACACGGTTTGTAAGGGCAAATGGATTGGGAAAAAAGGTAAGGTCCCTAATATGTTATCCTGTGAAGGAAAAAGATCAAGTCGTTGGAGTTTTTAATATAAGTCATTCAAAGAAAGGTGCCTTCAACGAAGGTTCAAAGATGATTCTATCCTACATAACAAATCAGATGGGTGCTGCTTTGACATCAGCCCGTTTCTTCTTAGAAATCAATGAGGTTAATCGTTTACTGAAAGATGGAAAAGAGAATATATTCCCAGATTTAGCCGATAAAAACTTTATGCCCTCCTCTTCAACATTTGTTGAAATAGGAGAGATGACTCATGAAAATGGGATTTTTATCTATGCACACGAGAAGATGCAAAAGATTAAAGAGGTAATAGATCAGGTTGCAAATACCGATGTTACAGTGCTCATACAGGGCGAAAGCGGAGTTGGAAAAGAGGTTGTTGCCCGATCCATTCATTTAAATTCATTAAGGCGTAATAAACCATTTGTAAAGGTCAATTGTGCAGCCCTTCCTTCAGAGCTCCTTGAAAGCGAACTCTTTGGTTATGAAAAAGGTGCATTTACAGGTGCCTATCGTCAAAAGTTAGGGAAATTTGAACTTGCAAATGAAGGGACGATATTCCTTGACGAGATTTCAGAGATGAGCCTTTCACTTCAAGGTAAACTTTTGCAGGTTCTTCAGGACAGAGAATTTTCAAGACTTGGTGGTAAAAAGGATGTTCGTGTAGATGTAAGGGTTTTAGTGGCAACGAACAAAAATATTGAAGAGTCTGTAAGAGAGGGTCGATTCCGCGAGGACCTATTTTACAGACTGAATGTTGTTAATATCACCATTCCTCCATTAAGGGAAAGAAAAGAGGAGATTCCAATATTTGTTGAATATTTCCTAAATAAATTTTCAAAGAAATATAATAAAAAACTGAGTCCAATATCAGAAAACATGATGAAGATATTTTTACAGTATCACTGGCCTGGCAATGTAAGAGAACTTGAAAACGTTATTCAACGCATTGTCGTTTTAGGTGGAGAAAAAACCATAATCGATGAATTGGTTCCGGTTATAAAGAGAGATTCTCCATCAGAATTAGAATCAAAAAGGGTTATTTTAAACCGTAAACACTGGCCATCCCTAAAGGAGGTTCACAGAGAGGCAATGATTAGGGCTGAGGCTGAACTTATATCAAAGGCATTGAAGATGACAAACTGGAACCGAAAAAAGGCAGCCGAACTACTAAATATCAGTTATAAGGCCCTTCTTTATAAGATTAAAGAATGTGGTCTGGATAGTAAATTTCTTTCTTCATAGGAAGAAAGATCTATATATGGGAAAAAAGTGGAACTGAATTACCATTTTTTCCTTTTGGTTTTCCACTTTTTTCCCATATGTTTTGATAGGAGAAAGAGATTAAGATAAAAGACAAAAGATTTTTAATAATATCAAAGGGATGTGAATATTTTACAGGAAAGCGGTTTGGCATATCTTTTGCGTAAATCCTTAGACTGTTATGAAAGAGATATCAAAAATCATTTTTTCCAATTCTTCTAAGATGGTTAAGATAAAATCTATTATTGACGAGATAGCAAAAACCGATATTACAGTTTTAATAAAAGGTGAGACAGGCTCGGGTAAAGAGATAATTGCACAGACAATCCACGATTATTCCCACCGTCGTAATAAGCCGTTTATAAAGGTAAATTGTGCAGCTATACCAAACAGTCTTCTTGAAAGTGAACTTTTTGGTTTTGAAAAAGGGGCATTTACAGGTGCTCATTTTAAAAAGCCTGGTAAGTTTGAGATGGCAAATGGAGGAACTATCTTACTAAATGATATAGAAGAGATGGACTTATCTGTTCAGGCAAAACTACTTCAGGTTTTACAAGATGGAGTATTTTCACGTTTAGGTGGAGATGGCGACGTTTTAGTTGATGCAAGGGTTATTGTAACTACAAAAAATCACCTCGAGAGGTCCATGCAAGAGGGCCGTTTTCGTGAAGACCTATTTTATAGAATCAATGTTATAAGTCTTAATATCCCTCCGCTTAGAGAACGGGTTGAGCAGATCGTTCCCCTGTCGGAATATTTTTTCAATCTTTATAAGAGCCGTTATAAGAGAGAGATTCCTAATCTTTCATCAAGGCTTCTTGATGTTTTTAGAGTCTATAGCTGGCCAGGCAATATCAGAGAATTGGAAAACCTTGTAAAGAGAATAGTAATTCTGGGTGAAGAAGATACGATTATTAAATCACTTAATGAGAAGATGAAAAATGATACTGGAGTTAATTCCTTAGCAGAGGCTAAATCAAATGATTCAGAAAATTTAAAAGGATTATTCAATCTCAAAGAGGTTGGCAAAAGGGCAATAGAGAAGGCCGAGAGAGATATTATTGAGGCAACGCTTCATGAAACACGCTGGAATCGAAAAGAGGCAGCAAAGCTTTTACGCATTAGTTATAAGGCACTGCTTTATAAGATTGAGAAGTATGGTCTTGTTAAATCAAGGGCAACTCTAAATAGCGATGATTTGGTTTCAAAGATTATTGAAGGTTTTAAGTTTGAAGCCGAAAGCTAAGTAAGGAGTAAGACGTGATGTTTTACGGAATAGAAGGATTTCCAAATAGGGTTTTAAATCAAGAACTATTTCTTTTTCTTCTTGACCTTGAGATTAAGAGAGCCCGTCGTTACCAGAACTTTATAAGCTTAATTTCAATTAGACTCAACAATACAATAAAGGGGAAAGGAGTTGTTGATATAAAGGTTCAGCAAAAAAATTTGAGTGAGTTTCTTTCTTCTGAAATACGCGAAAGTGACATTTTGGCCTCTATAGGAGATGACCAGCTTGTGATACTTCTTCCTTATGCCGATATTAAAACATGTCGAAAGGCTAAAGAACGTTTTGAAGAGGCATTAAAGTATCTTGATTTCAAGAAAAGTGGAATCGAACTTAGCATTGATCAATTCTGTTTTCCTGTGAATGGGGCTGACTCAATAGACCTCATTAATAGATTTCTTGGCCCAAAGGCTTAAAGAAAGGGGGTTTAAGATGAAAAGGCTTTTTTATTTAATCTTTTTGATATTAATAGTAAATATCGGGTTAGCCTCAGCACAGACTGACCAAGATATTGTTTCTAAGAAACAGGCTCAATCCGAAAAGGGAATAGATTCTGAAAAATATATAATTGGCCCTGAAGATATTCTCTATATTCATGTCTGGAGAGAGGATGCATTATCAAGAACTGTTCCAGTGAGAATGGATGGTTTTATATCTCTTCCTCTGATAAACGAGATAAAGGCAGCAGGCCTTACTCCTTTACAACTTAAAGAGGAGTTAACCCTTAGGTTTAAAGAATTTATAGAAAATCCCACTGTTTCGGTTATTGTTATGGAGGCAAACAGTTTTAAGGTTTATGTATCGGGTCAGGTAAGAAACCCGGGCGTTTATCGTTTAAGAAGTGAGATGACGCTACTGCAGATAATACCGATGGCAGGAGGATTTACAGACTGGGCAAATCAAAAGAAGATTTTAATCATCAGAAAAGAGGGAGGAAGGGAGAAGAGGTTTATTGTTAATTATAAGAAACTTATCGAAGGTGATGAATTTGAATCCAATATCACTTTAAAGGCTGGCGATACAGTTATCGTGCCTTAAACGAGGTTAAAATGAAACCAAATAATCAGACAAACCAGAAAGACCAGATAAACCAAACAAGGATTCCAGGATTCCAGGGTCCCAGTGGTCAAGGGTTCCAGTGCTCAATAAACTCAATAAACCCAAGCAACTCAAGTAACTCAAGCAACCCAAGTAACTCATTTCTGTATTTCTTAATTTCATTCTTAATACTTATAATTCCTTCTTTCGTTTGGGCAGAATTCGAAATTAAAGATCTACTTTCATATCTTAAACCCTATATAACTCTTGAAGAAGAATATAATAGCAATATTAATCTAACAGCCCGAGACAGAAAGGATGATTTCATTACAACAGTTTCGCCAGGCCTGAAAATTTCTACGCTTCCAAGATCTCCCGTAACAGGTGAGTTTCAGAGGGCACCGACTGCGGAGGAAAAATTTGGTTTAGATATGGATTTCCGTGCAGGCCTCGTATATTACGGAAAGGAAGAGGACAATAACTACACAAGTCTAAACGGGACACTTAGTGCCTGGTATTCACCAACAAGGTATTTAACCTTCAGGCTAAGGGACTATCTTATTCGGTCAAATGAGATTAGAGAGACAGATTATTCTCCGGTTGCCGTAGAAGGTCAGACCCTCATTTCGAGGACAGTAAGAAGGGTTGTCTATATTAGAAATGTTTTTGAACCCTCGATCCAGTATCAATTCGGAAGATATAATCTTTTTTCAATAAATTACAAAAACAATATCTATAATATCCAGAGCAGAACGGGCCGTGATAGTGTCGAAAACTCCATTAATCCAAAGATAGCTTACTGGTTTGATATTAGAAATGGATTATCTTTTGATTACACCTTTACTTCTGGCGATTTTGAGCGTTCAGCCGACCTCACAGGACATTCCGTTACAGGTCGTTATACTTATCGTTTCAATCCGAGGACATCTGTTTTTGCTGAATATAATTATCTGAATCGTGATTTCGATTCACCATCAATAGACTACGAAGTTCATAGGCCATCTGCAGGCATTGAGCATGCATTTTCTCCGACATTAAATGGAAGAGCTCAACTTGGATATTTCAGACAAAAGCCTGATAGGGGCTCAAGCACAGGAGGCCTTTATTATGAGATATTTCTTTCACAACGTGAACAGAAAACAATCTATACAGTTTCTTTCCAGGGAGGTTTTACCGAGGAATATTTTACAGCAGAAAATCCAGGATTTATGAAGACACATCGGCTTTTAGGCACAGTTTCTCATCGGTTTCTTAAAAATATGACCCTTGGTGCAAGGGGAAGCTTCGAGAGGGTGAAATATAGTGCTCTTGAAAAAGACCGTATCTGGGGAGTTTCACTAAATGGTTCTTATGAGATATTTAGGTGGCTGGGACTGTCTTTAGAACTTTCTCATCGTGAGAATAATTCAAATATTTCAGAGAGGGATTATAGTGAATATCGTGGAATTTTTCGTATCACAGCATCCTACTAACTAAGTAAGGAGTAAGGAGTGAGGAGTAAGGAGTAAGGAGAAGAAAAATGGCTGAGCAACAACCGTTGGGACTTCATGATTATTTAGCAATTGGGATGAGGAGAAAATGGTACATTATTATTCCAATTGTCATCTGCATTATTGGATCTTTTGTGGTTTATAAATATCTTCCAAAGATTTATCGTGCAACAACACTTATCCTTGTTCAACCACAGAAGGTTCCAGCCGACTATGTTAGGCCCACTATTACAGAGTCGGTCCTTAGCCGGCTAAATACAATAAGCCAGGAGATACTGAGCCGAACTCGGCTCGAAAAGGTTATTGAGGAGTTCAATCTTTACCCTGACCTTAGGAAAAAGCTTCCAATGGAAGAGGTTGTAGAGACAATGAGAAAGTCCATAGAGGTTAAGATTCAGACAGGTCTTCAGAAGAGGGATGATTCACAGAATGCATTTTCAATCTCATACGAAGGCCGTGATCCACGGACTGTTATGCTTGTTACAAATAAACTTGCATCCCTTTTTATAGAAGAGAATCTAAAAGTTCGTGAATCACAGGCCGAGCGGACCTCTGAATTCATTACAAAAGAACTGATTGCAATAGAGGAGCAGTTAAAGAAAAAGGAAGAGGACATACGCAGATTTAAGGAAAGGGCAATGGGTCAACTTCCAAGTCAACTTGAGGCAAATCTAAGGATTCTTGAAAGGCTCCAGCAACAACTTAAAACAACGACTGAAAACATAAGGGCTTCAGAGGATAGGGCAATACTTCTCCAGACACAGATCGAACAGTTAAAGGCTCGTGAACCTGTTACGCCAACTCCGATTATTCGTAAAGCTCAAGCCTCTTCTACTGAGGATTTGCAAACTGAACAGATGCCCCAGGATCCAGTTATTGCTCAATACAATAAATTAAAGGGAGATTTGGCAAATGCACAGACAAAATATAAGGATACACACCCCGATGTAATAGATTTAAAGAAAAAGATAGCAAACCTCGAACCGAAGGTTAAAGAATTGATGGAAAAATTTGAGGCTGAAAGAGAGGCACGCCTAAAGGCAAAAGGCGATGATGTTGTTATTGAGTATGATTTACCACCTCCAAAACCTGATCCTAATATAGAAAGGTTAATAGCCCAGTATACAGAGCAATATAACAATGCATTGCTGGAGGCTAAAAGATCTAAAGAAGAATTAAAACATCTCAAAGAAGAGATAGCATTTTATCAGAAAAGGGTCGAAGATACGCCAAAGCGGGAGCAGGAACTTGCTCTTCTAACAAGGGATTATGACCTTTTAAAGGCAAATTACCAGTCACTATTGGATAAAAAGATTCAGGCGCAGATGGCAGAGAATCTTGAAAGAAAGCAGCAGGGCGAGCAGTTTAAGATTCTTGACCCTGCAAGGATTCCAGAGAAGCCTGTAAAGCCCGATCGGAATAAGGTTTTACTTATAGGTGCAGTAATAGGCCTTGTTATTGGATTCGGTCTTGCATGGTTTAGGGAATCACTTGATCGTTCTTTTCATACTGTATCTGAGGTTGAGAATTATCTCGGGATACCAGTTATTGCAACAATACCAAATTTGAGAGAGGAGGCAAAGAAAAAGGCCGCCTGATTCTTAAATTAGTGAGGAGTAAGGAGCAAGGAGTAAGGAGTGAGGAGAATATATGGAAAAACCTCATAAAAGATTAAATGTCTGGCAACAATCAATAAAAACAGCAGGGCTAATTTATAAAATAACAAATAGGTTTCCAAGCATGGAGAAATTTGGACTTGTTCCTCAAATTAGAAGATCAGCGTTTAGCATTCCATGTAATATAGCTGAAGGAGCTGGAAGACAAGGGAAAAAAGAGTTCAAAAATTTTCTTAGTATTGCTCAGGGATCATTAAGTGAATTAGATACACAATTAGAACTTTCAAAACTACTTGGATATATAAGCGAGGAAGATTTCAAGGAGTTAGAGAACCAATTGATGAAAATAGATAAAATGTTAACAGGACTTATTAGGAGTGTTGGAAAAAATATAATTACTCCTAACTCCTAACTCCTTACTCCTTACTTATGATAGGTTTTTATCATGTATGAGTCATATTACGGTTTAAAAGAAAATCCATTCAATGTGACTCCTAATCCCGAATATATTTATTTGGGAGAAAGGCATAAGGAGGCCCTTGCCCAGCTCCTTTATGGAGTGCGTGAAAAGAAGGGGTTCATAGTGATTACTGGAGAGGTTGGAACTGGAAAAACAACTTTAATCCATTACCTGCTTGATAAATTAAATGGAAATGACCACACAAAGACAGCATTTCTATTTAATCCAAAGCTAACGGTTAATGATTTCATTCAATATATCCTTAAAGATTTAGGCGTAAGGGTTCAGGGACAGACCAAAGGTGAGTACCTCCACCACCTTCATAGGTATTTATTGAATGCATACAGAAAAGATGAAAGAGTGGTTCTAATTGTAGATGAAGCACAGGGATTAAAACCTGAGCTACTGGAGGAGATAAGACTTCTATCAAATCTTGAGACTTCACGATCCAAACTCCTTCAGATTGTCCTTGTTGGTCAACCTGAGCTTGATAAAACGCTTTCACAGACAGAGTTTCGGCAACTCAGGCAGAGAATCAATTTAAGGTATCATCTTGCGCCGCTTTCTTTTAAAGAAACAAAGGAATATATAGAAAAACGTTTAAGGATTGCAGGCGCCACAAGACCTATCTTTACAGAGAAGGCAATAAAGGAGGTTTATAAGCGATCAGGTGGGATTCCGAGACTGATAAATATTATCTGTGATAATGCCCTTTTAAATGGATATGCCCTTGATCAGGAGATGGTTGATGAAAAATCGGTTCGTGAGGTATCCGATGATTTAAAAATTAGACCTAAAAATAGACCTTTACAGAAACCGATTGCAATAGCTACTGCAGTATTTGTGGGATTAATAGTCTTTATCTACTTAAATCACAGGGGTTATATGCCGATTCTTTATAACGAAGTCCTTAGAGGATTACATCTATTATTCAGTGGTCTTGGAGAAGGGTTTAGATATATTTTCAAATACTTTTAACCAGAGATGCCATGCATCTCTAAATGAGGTGTTAAATGAGTAGAGTTTATCGAGCACTTGAAAAGGCAGAAGAGGAAAAGAAAAAGGGAAAGGTTGAAGAACCATTAAAGGTTTTTGAAGAGAAGATTATACCTCGTGAAAAATCTTCCTATCTAAGAAAACGATTTGATAGATCAAAAGGCTTGGATTTACCAAAAGAAAATGTATCTGATCTTCCTCTAAATTCTTTTGTGGTTGAGGAATTTAGAAAGCTTAAGACACAGGTATTTCATCGGCTTTCAAATCCTCCCCATACGATTCTTGTTACAAGTGCATTGCCAAAGGAAGGTAAAACCCTGGTGGCATTAAACCTGGCGAAGACGATCTCTGTTGAGATACATAAGAAAGCCATATTGATAGATTGTGATATAAGAAAATCAGGTATCCATTTTGAAAGTATTTCGAATTCAAAAGGTCTCTCAGACTATCTTTCCGATGGTATCCCCCTATCAAATATTATTAATGAATCAGGGCTAAATAATCTACGGGTAATTCTTTCGGGTAAACCAACAAATCGCTCAACCGAGCTAATTGGCTCAAAAAGGATGGAAGAGCTTATTCAGTCTCTTAAATTATCTGAACCCGATACATATATCATTATAGATTCTTCTCCGATTATTTCTACAAGTGAGCCACAACTGCTTTCAAAAATTGTAGATGGGATTATTATGGTTATCATGGCTGATTTTACTCCGCGTGAGACCGTTCAGCGTGCACTGAAATCTTTAGATAATCAAAAGATAATCGGGATTGTTCTTAATCAGGTCGATACGAAGGCATCGGGTTATTACTACTATAAATATTACGATTATTATCGTAAGTAAATTTCGGCAATGAAAGGATTTTTCATGGAAAATTGGTACGTTATTCAAACAAAACCAAAAAAGGAAGAAGAAGCAACCAATTATCTTTCAAATAAGGGGATAGAAATCTTTAGCCCTCTTATCGAGTCTTTCACATTCAGAAATGGGAGAATACTGAAAGAACTAAAGCCACTGTTTCCTGGATATATCTTTGGGAGGTTCGAGCTTGAGGTAAACTATCCTCTTGTTAGATGGGGAAGGGGAGTAAAATGTGTTTTGGGATTTGGAGGTTATCCAGTTCCCCTTGCAGAAGAGGTTATAACTATTATTAAATCAAGGGTAGACGAAGGAAATGTTGTAAGGATAAGACATCATTTTAAGCCGAATGATGTTGTGCGAATAAAGGCAGGTCCTTTTAAAGACCTTATAGGAATATTTGAGAGATGGATTCCTGAAAAAGAACGTGTAAGGATACTTTTAAATCTGATTGGTTATCAACCAGTTGTCGAATTACATTATTCTTTAATAGAAAGAGTAGCTTAATTATTTGAATAGTTATGTGATCGTATATGGATTTACAAGAAACTAAATTGAGTGATTTTTTCACTAAATGCCTTTCCGCCAGAGGCGGATACGATTTAGTGGGTGTTTATCAGTCATTGCGAGCACCCGGGGGGTGCGTGGCAATCTCATACAAAATTGAGATTGCTTCGGCTTCACCTCGCAATGACAATCATTTAAAAAACTGCTGCACAATAAAACAGCAGCACTAAACCCAGGATTATGGGTTTTTTAAAATTAAATTTAATTTTTTCAATCGAATTGGCCTCCAATTCGAACCGGCGGTAGCCTATCTTTTTTAAACCATGTAAACTAATTTTTGAGGTGAAATTAAATGAAAGACATACTTGACCAGATGGAAGAGCATATCGCTGCTATAAGAAACCTACAGAGGAATTTTGATTTTCACTCAAAACAGCTCGAAAAGTTGATGCTTTCTCTATCCAAGATTAATTCAGAGATTCAAAAAAACCAGAATAACGAACATCAATCCCCGAAGCCCGTTAACCCTAATGACTCAACAACCCAATAAGTCAGTCTTCAAGTATTCAAAGGGTAAGGATTTTAGTGTCCTAAACCCCAAGACGTTCAATAAATAACAAAATAGACCAGATAAACCAGAAAGACCAGAAAGACCAGATAAACTCAAGTAACCCGAATAACCCAAGTAACTCAAGCAACTCAATAAACTCAAGCAACTCAAGTAACCCAAGCAACCCAAGTAACCCAAATAACTCAAGTAACTAATATTGGAGGTTTTATGATTATTAAGTTTTGTTTAAATTGCCAATACCATACAATCAAGCTCGAAGGCAAAGAGGAAACAAGCCACTGTAAGAGAGAGAATTGCTGGTCGCGATTCTCTAAATGCATACTGACAAAAGCACTCGAAAAATTCTTGAAAGAAGAATCCTTCCGAGCCAGAGATAGCCTCATCTCATTAAATAGTGCTAAATGTTAAGTTTTCAGTAGGATTCAATTGTCACCCCTCACATTCCCCTCCACAGTGGGAAGAGTGTTAGGGTGAGGGGGCAACCCAATAAACTCAAGCAACTCAAGTAACTCAAAAGGAGTTTCTATGGCACAATATTCTATCAGTCCTGATGGCGAAAGATTTAAATTACCAGAAAAAGAAGATTACCCCAAAGAGTTCGAAA
>JBBIOI010000061.1:0-19839 GCA_037443425.1 Deltaproteobacteria bacterium | reverse complement strand
CTCCACTTTTACCCTTGCCAGAATGGGGATGGCAGAGATTACACCCTTTCTCATTAAATACAGATCTTCCTCGTGCTGGATTTCCTGGTTCGTCGAAGAATTTTAAGAAATATAGATATGCGGAGATTTCAGTAAATTCTTCTCCGGTCAATTTTGGTTTTATAATCTTTGTCCTTTCCATTCCATCTATCATAGATGGTATGTGATTCCATAGTTTTGCAGCGAGGTCAAGCTGTGTACCACCTAAGTCTATTCTACCGAAGTCAGGGCCGCTTTTACCGCCCTCGCCTTTTAAGGCATGACATCTTACACATCCTTTTACTGCAAAAAGACGTGCCCCTCTGGTTGGATCCTCTGGGAGAGACTGCGCCTGAGAGATTGGATTTAAAGAGATTACTTCAAATGATATTATCAGTATGAGAAAAATATCTCTAATTTTCATTTTAAACCTTTTTCTTTTTAAATATCATCTAAATTGAGCGATTCTATAATGTCATTGCGAGGGGAAGCCGAAGCAATCTCTTTCAAATTGTCATTCTGGGGCTAAGCAATAAACCTATGAGATTGCCACGCCCTTCGGGCTCGCAATGACTTAGAATAAAGGCATTTAGTAAAAAATCGCTCAATTTAAATATCATTACTCTATACCGATTCCTGGTAGATATGTTTTTATTCTTTCCTGAACCTCTTGCATCGATTTCTCTCTTCCTTCCTTAACTTCCCAAATCGATACAATAGGAAAGACCTTTGTAAATATCATGTAAAGAAGTATAAAAAATGAGATGCACCCTGCCAGTATTGACCATTCAACCCATGTTGGAGTATAGATTACCAGTTCATTTGGTAGTCTCGGATTTGTAAGAGTAGGGACAACTATAATGTAGCGTTCAAGCCACATACCTATAATTACTGAGATTGAGGCTATAAGTGTCCCTGAAGGGGTTCGGGTTCTTTTAAAACTTAAGATTGGCAGTGGAATAACAAAGCAGAAGAGAAACATTCCCCAGAAATATGGAGCAAATCTACCTGTAAATTTAGACCAGAATATATTCATATGTAGCGGTTCTGCACCGTAGTAAACTGTTAGATATTCTGTAAATGTGAAGTAGAACCATAGGAGTGTCATTACCAGAAGTAGAATGCCAAGGTTATTGAAGTGCACAGGCCTTAAATAATCTTCAAGATGGTAGACCTTTCTAATAATATTCATCGCTATTATTAGGGCAGCAATACCCGAGAATATAGCTCCCGCCACAAAATATGGACCAAATATTGCGCTATGCCACATTGGTTGAATTGTCATAGCAAAAACAAAGGAGACCACTGTATGAACAGAGACAGCAACAGGAATGACAATGATAGCCATTACAGAGATAGCCTTTTCAAGCAAGTAGTGTTGTCTTTCAGTTCCTCTCCACCCAAGGGCTAAAATACGATAAAACCACTGCCATTTTCCTCCATAATCACGAAGAATGGCTATATCAGGAATCAAAGGGAGATAAAGATAGATGGAGCTTGCTGTTAGATAGACCGTAATGCTTGATACATCCCAGAGCAGTGGAGATTGGAAACGTGGATAGCGTAATATATTTAACATTCTATCAGGCCTTCCAAGATCCATCAGTATATTACCAACTCCAAAAAATAGCACCAGAACTGTTATGACCTCTGCTGATCTCGTTATGGATCTTCTCCATTCAGCCTTTGCCAATCGCAGGATGGCTGAAATGAGGGTGCCTGCATGACTGATTCCAATAAAAAAGACAAAGTTAGTAATATAAACACCCCAGAATACAGGTCTTGCCAATCCAGTTACACCGAGACCATTTCTGTATTGATAAAGATATGCAAAGGCTGCCCAGATGATAACGAGAAGAAGGATCGCAAGCGTGACATAAAAACCCCTTGCTGATTTTCTGATAGGGTCAAGGAGGATTTCGTCTTCTTTGAGATAAAAATGTTGATTAATCATTACATGCCCTCTGAAAGATATAATACTTTTGGCTCTGTTCCCAAGTCTTCCAGCAGGCGAAATGCACGCCTGTCACGAGAGAGTTTTGATACCATACTGAAGGGATCGTTTAAATCTCCGAAATACATGGCACCGCTTGGACATGCCTGGACACATGCAGGGACGTAATCTTCTGCAATAAATTCCCTCCCTTCAGCCTTTGCCTTTTCTCTTACCTTTAAAAGCCTGTGATGGCAAAAAGTGCATTTTTCCACCACGCCCTTTCTTCTTATTGAGACATCCCGATTTAGCGATCCTTTCATCTCTTTGGGCCATACTGGTTCATACCAGTTGAAATTTCTCACATTATAGGGACACGCAGTAGTGCAATATCTACACCCGATACATCTATAATATACTATCCCAACAATTCCTTCTTCGTTCTGATAGGTAGCTCCAACAGGGCAGACCTTTATACATGGTGGATGTTCACAATGCATACATGGTCTTGGTATAAGCCTTGCCTTAACATGGGGGTAATCCCCTTCAAGATGGGGTAGAAGTTCCATCCATCTTATCGATCTTCCTTTAAGAGATTGCTCTGGTGTTGCAATGGCTATATTATTTTCGGCTTTACATGCTACCACACATGCTTGACATCCAGAACATTTATCTAAGTCAATTACCATTCCCCATTTATGCATCTTTACTTACCTTATCAGACTTTATAGATTTTTACTCGTGTTATCGCCCTGATCGGCTGACCTGTCAGGGTGTCTAATTCTAAATCTAAAAGTTCCAAGGGATTTTCTCCAAAATTTTTAGCCCACCTTCCCCCTTCTTTATGTCCCATTCCAAAAGGGATATTAACTACATCTGGCATTGCTCCCTTATAGATTCGCGCCTTTGCTTTGATTTTTCCATTTCGAGATTCAACCCATACAGAATCGCCATCCGATATTCCAAGATTTTTTGCAGTTTCAGGGTTGATCTCTACCCATGTCGTCCATTTCTCAAAAAGATGAGGGCCTATTATCTCGTTTAACCATGGTTGATTTGCATTTCTTGTACCTGAGATTGCCATATTTTTAAAAATAAAGAGGCGAAATGGGTAATCCTTTTCAGAGCTTGATACCTCTGTCCTCTCCCAGTGAGGGAGCAAAGAGGAATCATTCAGATCTTTTAATGATTTTAGCCTTTTTAATCCAGATGCATAAAATTCAAACTTTTTAGATGGTGTCTGAAATATCCTATCCCATTCACCAAAATCATAAATAGGATCCCACCAGCCCCCTCTCTCTTTTAAAAGCCTAAGAAACTCATCAAAGTCTTTATATGAAGGGGACCACCACCCGCTCTTCTGTAGAAGACGAATCCATGATTCGTCAAATTGATGACCAAATACATCACCCCTTTTTGCCTCGAAAACACCTTTTAGACTATAATTCATCAGATCCAGAAAATCGTTCCATGGAAAGGCCTTCTTTATCTCGTCTCCAAGTGATTTTGCAAGGGAAATTATTACATCTCCTGTTGATTTTGTTTGATAAAGAGGTTTCACAACGGGCTGACGGATGCCAAGAACCGGGAAGCCTTTATTTTGAAAGATAGGATCTTCTTGCCATCTTTCAAGAGGTAAATGATCTGGAACTATTATGTCAGCCATTTGTGATGTTTCATCCATGTAAGGTGAGAAACTGACAATGAATGGTATCTCTTTTAGCGCTTCTAAGAAGATTTTTGCCCCGGGATTTGAAAAAAGTGGATTTGTATAATAAATAAAGAGGATTTTTGGTTTATAAGGTCTTCCAGATAAAGTATTTCTTGCAAATAAATAAGGTTTATGATTGATAATCATTGGTGTTTTAGATTCGTCAATCCTTGGCATATTCATTCCCCTCTCCGAAATTTTATCTTTCTTAAATGGAGGAGGGGATGACAGTGGAACCTCCTTAGGTACTATGATACCCCCTGGAGAGTCGATATTTCCAACCAATCCATTTAAAACAGTTACTGCCATCTGATGAAAGGGTTTATCTCTGTATCCAATAGCAATTGATGGCTGATTTGACGAAAACTCTCGAGCGAGCCGGATAATAGTATCGATAGGCACACCGGTATTTTTGGATACGATCGATGGTTCAAATTCACTAAGGACATATTCTTTGAAGCCAGTATGCCATCTTCCATTTGCATCCTGCCAATTCTCAAATCCAAAACAATGAGAATTGATAAAATCTCTGTTATAAAGTCCTTCTTTAATCAATACATGGGCAATGCCAAGAGCCAGAAGACTTTCTGTTCCTGGATTAATTGGGATCCATTCATCTGCTTTGATCCCTGTAGTAGAGAGTCGGGGTTCAATCTGAATTAATTTCCCTCTCAAACCCGGCCTTCCTCTTCTAAAATCTCCATATGCCTTTAGCATCTGTGCAGGTGACCAGAATGTTTCTAAGAGATTTGAGCCAAAAGAAAGTAGATATTTTGCATTTTCTATATCATAAGCAACATTTGAATTAATACCCTGTGTTAGAAAAAAACCTTCAATGGGCATTTCGTCCCAATCAAATTGATTATCAATATAATTGGGCGATCCAAATGCATCCAGGAATCTATCCCAGAGAATTCTCATCAATCCCCTGTATTTTCCTCCCATGACAACCAATTGGTGGGATTGCCCATTTTTTCTTAATTCTTTTAATGATTCTGATATATTATGAAGGGCCTCTTCCCAGCTTATCGGTTCCCACCTACCTTCTCCTCTCTTACCAGCCCTTTTTAGAGGTGAGCGAATCCTATCAGGATTATAGAGGCCTTGA
The DNA here is from genome assembly GCA_037443425.1 of Deltaproteobacteria bacterium. GTDB lineage: Bacteria > Desulfobacterota > BSN033 > BSN033 > UBA1163 > JBBIOI01. The sequence continues at coordinate 15,069 of JBBIOI010000061.1, read as the reverse complement.
AGTCCTGCAATTCCTTTAGGACAGATGGTCCCTCGATTTACTGGATGAAGGGGATTTCCAACTATATTTACTGCCCATCCATCGATTACACGAACTAATATTCCACATCCACCCATACATTGGCCACAAACAGTGGGTATCCACCTTTCGACTCCTTGTTGTAAGGAATTTTCAATATGTGGTTGCCGAGAGAGGTTCCAGAGGGACCCCCCAAGGGCTAATGCCACTCCTACACCTCCACCCATCTTTAAAAAATCACGACGACTCAATTTCATAAACAGATCCTTTGGAAAGAATAAAAATTATACATGACATGCCAGACAATCATTGTTCGCCTTTGCTTTAGTATGGCAATCCATACACCATTTCATTGTCATCTTCACCGATGGTTTTGTAAGAGGTTTTTCACTTTCTCCAACTGGTCCATGGCAATCTTTACAATCGATCTTACCAATTACCACATGACGTCTATGTGAAAAAAATACATGGTCAGGTTGCTTATATATCTGTTCCCAGGCTATTTCTTTTCCTTCTTTAAAAAGTCTTCTTAATTTTTCTTCCTCTGGGCTTTTTGTTATAGAATCTTTATGACATTCCATGCAGGTTGAGATAGTTGGCATCCCGGAGAATTTCTGTTCTTTAAAATAGATATGACAATTAATACATTCGATGCCTGCTTCTTTATGGAGCTTGTGATTGAATTGGATTGGTTGTTTGGATTTTAAACTTAGGCTCGAACTTATAAATAAGATTAATAGGAGAATGCCAACAACAAATCCAATCAGGAAATATTTCATTTCCCAATATCCTTATTTTGCATTCCCCCCTAAATCGATTTTTATAACAATATTTTTAAAAAAATTCAATATCCAAAAATTTTAATATCATATCAAATCAAATTTTATTATATAAATCTCTCTCGAACATTATTGCGACAATGCGTGGCAATCTCTTCTTTTAATAATACTCACTACAGATAGAAAAATTGGATTGTCACGTGCTAAAGAACTCGCAATGAGAGTAACGAGAGGTCATTACATGAAGAAGTTTTTTTTATAATTAAATTTTAATCAAATTAATTTTTGTATCATAGAAAGACACGCTACCTCCAATCGGATCGAGCATACATGTATTTTTTAAATACGGGTCTATCCACATGGCAGCATTTGCATGGACTCCGGTTGCCCTTCTCGAGTCTCCTTTGATTAATTTGCTATCTACTGTAATATCAGAGGCACCTGTGGCCCAGTGTCCATAGCCAAGTATAAATGTGATCACCCCGGGCATAATAGTTTCGGTTATTTTTACCTTACCAATCATTGGTTTTTTCACACCATTTCTCAGATCCCACACTCCATCCTTATTGGTTGCGGAGACGATTTTAACTTTATCTCCTTCTTTGAGATTGAGCCTCTTTGCATCAATGGTGTTAATTATGACAGAGTTTTCAGGCAAAACTGAAGTGAGCCAGTAATCCACTATTGTCCTCGATTTAGTCATGGTAATATCTCTTTGTGTCAAGAGGTTGAGAGGATAGCCTTCTTCAAAACCATAGTCTTTAGGGGATTTCCCAACTGTTGTGTTTATCGGAATATATGTTGCGTAGCCTGGATTTGGTTTTCCTGTGAAGGCGTTCTTTGTCCCAGCGGTCTTTTCCTGGTATATGTTTATCAAACGTTTGTATTGGTTAGCTACATATTCACCTTTGTAAACATCTTTATAATCCTGAAATCTACCCCCACGGTTAAGGACATAGATGACTTTTCTCCAGTTTCTTCCTGTGATTTTCTCCCACCTCTCAGTGTCAAATACGGTTTTTGGAAGATGTCTTCTTGAATCAAGAAAGAGCTTTACTTCCCTTTCATCTGCATCAGGAACCGCGGTTCCATCTGTAGCTATATTAGCTACCATACGAATATAAAAATCATCAGGCCTTGTAAAATCCTGGCCCGTTGTGAATCCATCTTTTCCATATCCCTTCATACCAAGTTTTTCAGCGAGTGCTAAAATAACAGCCTCAAAGGAGCATGGCATCTCTTCACCAAAGACCTTAACTGTCTCCGTAAGAGGTGCTATAACAGGTTGACGCACAGGTTGAACCTTGACAGGCATATTGGGGTGGGAGCCATGCATCTCCCATCGTTCAAGATAGCTAAGGTCAGGAAATATGTAGTCTGCGTATATTGATGTTGTTCCCACCAATATATCACATGCAAAGTATAATGGAACCTTGTTTAGGTCCGAAAGGATTTCGATATTTGTATGACCTGCTGGTAATGCATAGACTGGAGTTGCCATGTATGTGAAAAGTGCTTTAATGGGATAAGGATATGCGTCACCTATTGAGGGTATGATTTCTTCATATATATCACTTGCAAGAGGCCACCAGTTTCGCTTTGCAGGATACCCTGAAAATAGGGTTGTATCTTCATACTTAATATCATGGCGAATTATACTTATACCAAATTTTGTTGTCTTTGCGGGTTTTAATTTACCGAGATCAAAGGGCTGTCCTTCTTTTCCGCCAGTAGTATTATATGTTGATGCAGCGATCATACCGCCTTTCCAATCGAAATTCCCAAGAAGAAGGTTTATCGTCATAGCAGATGTTACACTGTAAAAACCATTTGTATGCTGGGCAACTCCTCTATGAACATCCACCACAGCTTTTTTCCCATGGCTTGTTAGATCTCTGGCAACCTCTTCTATATCCTTAACAGGAATACCACATATCTGTGACCACTCATCCATTGTCTTCGATAAAGAGGCCTCATATACTATTTGTAAAGCACTCTTAACCCTTATACCTTTTATCTCTAAATCTACAAAAAGATCACCTTTAACAGGATTCTTCTCATCATTTGGATCTACAGCTACAGGTTTTCCATCTTTCATACAGACAAGGTATTCAAAATCATATTCTTTACCATCCTTGTCCTTTCTTTTTTCTATCTGGGTTAATCCAATCTCATGAGCCCTAAGGAAACTACCCGGATTTCCATCTTTGTCAATCTTTACAAGAAGGACAGCATTTGTCCAGGTTGGTTCATTAGCTTCTTTTGCTGCTGCTTTATTGGCATTTGAGAGATATCTCTCATCATATCTCTTGTTTTTGATTATCCATTGTATGATTCCTGCAAAAAATGCTCCATCTGTTCCAGGCTTTATGGGAAGATATTTATTTGCTTTTGCCGCCGCCTTATTAAACCTTGGATCAACTACTGTCAACTTTGCCTTGCCCTCTGCAAGCCTTGGGATCAGCCTAAGGTTCCTGTTTGATGGACCATAATTTGCATCAAATAGATTTGAGCCTACACAGAGGATGTATTCTGCATTTTCAAAATCTCCCTGCCAGTAAAATTTCACACCTCCACCAAACTTATTATTTTGATACTGTTCGCTCATGGCTTTACATGTAAAGTAAAGCGATCCCTGACATACAGTTGTGTGACCATGAGTATTTACTGTTCCGAAGTAATCGTTAAAGAACCTTAATGCAAAATCTCCTCTTCCACCCTTTTTCCTGCCCCACATATAGACAAGCTGATTATTTTTTGGACCAAGGTCAGGATGCTCTGGATCGATCAAGTAATGCAGATTCTGGGCATGTTTTTGTTTGAATTCCTCGACAGCCTTCTTTTTATCTTTTGCCTTTAGAATTTTTGCTACATCATCTGCCATCTCTTTTGCTATCTTTGGATCTCTCAGGGCATATATATCCTTTAGGCCTGTTACGATTCGATTTTCTTCACCCGGGACATGACTGAATAGCCTACCACCATTCACGATTTCATCAATTGCCTGATCAAAAGGAATGGTCATCCATTTATTTTCTCCTCTCTTACCTGCCCTTTTTAGGACTTTTGTAATCCTATATGGATCATAGGCTGTTTGCACTCCTGCCTGTCCTTTTGGACAGATGGCCATATCAGTGGTATTTACTTCCAATGGTGTTGTATTATATGGAATATGTGGAAGAGAAACAAAAGGTGAGTAAGGATTTCCATCTATCTTGAGGGCGATAGTAGTACCATTCTTTCTGAATAATTTAACCTTTATACCACAACCTGTATTACACTGTAGACATACTGAATAAATGGTATTTTCAGGTCTAATTAGTTCGTATTCTTCTTCAGGTGTTAAAAGTCCTGCTTCAGCCCTTCTCATCAAATCCTGAGTCCATTCAAGCTGTGATGCAATTAGTGTACTGCCAAGCAAGGCAGTACATTTGATAAAATCCCTTCTATTTAATCTATTTTCATTCAATATATTTATAGGTTTCTTCATACCTTTTCCCTCCCTTAGTTTATAATGTAATAAACACGTGGTCTGGTTGGTGCTGAATCAGCAAATACAGGCAAAGTCCCTGGATATCCAATCTTCTTCGATATCTCTTCACCACTTAATCCCTTAAACATTCCTGGCTTTATACTCAGGGAAATAGATGGTGCTACGGACTTTAAAACAACTACCTTATTTGATTTAATCATTTTGTAGATTAGGCTATCTTTATCATCAGGATCACCAAAAAAGGTTGCCCTGCATATACATGTACTTACACACACTGGAAGCATTCCATTTTTAATCCGATGAAGACAGAAGTGGCATTTCCTTGCAACACCAATAGGGATGTGGTCTTTCTGTCTGGACCATTTTCTACCATATTCCCATGTCGGAGATAATTCATATTCCTCAATTTTTGGAGTTCCTTCTGTATAAAAAGCCCCTTGATCAATTGCCCTTGCCTTATATGGACAGGCTGCAACACAACGACCGCAACCAATACACTCCTCATAATTAATCATTACTATACCATTGCTTATACCTTTCTCGCTCTTCCAGGTGGCCTTTCCCTTTTTGGGACAGTCCTGAACACAGGGAGGATTGTCACACTGATTGCATGGTCGAGGGGTAAAACGCCTCTTCACATTTGGGAATTTCCCAGACTCCTCTTCATATAGAGGACGGTATATAATTCCTGGGGGACTCTTCTGCTCGACCATGCACCCCACGGTACAGGATTTACATCCTGTACATCGCCTAAGATCTATAAGCATTGCCCAGCGGGTAGTAGTTCTTTTTGCCTCTCTTTTTATATCCTCTTGCATTATTATTAATTCATCTCTCCCCTCAATCATATCTTCCCTCCTAATCTTTTTTGTGACATTTGGAGCAATTTGCCTTTACATCAAAGGCAATCTTTCCATTATGACATGCCCCGCAGGATAAACCTTTTCGCATATCAGCCATCGTAAAATTTTTTCGCTTCTCTTTTGTTGTAAAAATACTATCATGGCATTCTGTACATTTAAGTCCAATATCTTTAACATGAACCTCATGGCTGAATATCACATTTCTTGCCTTTTCAGGCTTATAGACAATGTCTCCACCACCAACTCTTCCTGAAACCATTTGGGATAAAATAAAGATCAGCATAAAAGGAATTATTACTATAAACTTTTTCATCCTATACCTCACCCTTATCTGAATTTTGAATTTAAACAAAAAAGGGTAAAGCTGATAAACTTTATCAGTTTTACCCCCCTAAACTAATTCAAATAATAAAAAACTTTATTTAAAAAGTCAAGATTATCTCTGAAAAACTATTTAAAAATTCTTAACCCTACCTCCCCAGTCTTTCAAAGACTTTTTCAGAGTTCTCTTGATTCTCTTGGAATACCATATCTTGCCTCCTCATATCTTTATCATCTCTTTTTCATATTCGGTAATGGTGAATTCTCCTGTCTCGATTGGAATTGCTACCTTCATAAGAAGGGTAAATATAAAAAGTCCCAATGCCCATATACCAAATGAGACCATTAATTCTAAGAGATTCGGTATATATTCGTGTATCTCGCCTAACGGATCTGGAACGAATCCTGGAATTACAAATCCGGGCCCCTTTTCAATCCAGACTCCAATGATGATTAGAAGGCAACCGATATTTAAGGTGCTAAGACGCTTCCTTGTTTGAGGAATAAGAAAAAGAAAGAATGCAGTAACATTCATTGCCATTGCTGACCAGATCCAGGGAACAAGTTCATTATGCTCGTGAAGGCCTTCAAAGAGATATTTAAAGGATGCTATATGAACGGTATTCGAATAATACTCTTTAAACAGTTCTGCACTCATAAGAAAAAGGTTTAAAAACATTGCATATGCAATAAGCTCTGCAATCTTAAAAAGGGCTCTATCTTCAATATTGATTGATGAGATCTTTCTTATTACCTGGAATATAATAATGATGATTGCAGGGCCCGAGCAGAATGCGCTTGCCAGAAATCTTGGTGCAAGGATCGATGCATTCCAGAATGGACGGGCTGGAAGTCCATTGTAAACAAATGCAGTAACTGTGTGAATACCTACGGCCCATGGTATAGAGAGCAGTATAAAAGGGAGTATAAATTTCCAGTTTGGTTCTTTTCTATAATAGAACTTCACAAGAAGATAAATCGGGATAAAAAGGTTTAAGAATAGGTAACCATTTAAGACTAAAACGTCCCATGCGAGAAGGGATTTTGGAAAGTTCATCTTCCCAATAAATGGAAGCATATGCCAGAATCTATCAAGCCTACCAAGATCAACCATTACAAATAGAATAGCCATGATAACAGATGAGGCTGCAAAAAGCTCTCCAAGTACGACAATCTCTTTTATGGGTTTAAACTGATATATATATGCAGGGATTACAAGAAGGACGGCTGCAGCCGCAGTTCCAACAAGATAGGTGAAATTTGCAATATAGAGTCCCCATGAAACCTGATCTGTAAGGTTTGTTTCTATAAGTCCATTTTCATGTTGTTTAAGATAAAATAAGAACCCGATTATAATTATTGCAATTAAAAAGAGACACCATGAATAATAAATCTTACTACCCCTGGATACTAATATCAGGGTTTTTTTATAAAAATGCCAAGTCTCCTTTAATGTATCTCGAAGTTTATCCATTGTCTCCACTTAAGATTCGAAGAAGTAATAAAATTTTGACTCTGTATTTAGATCCTCTTTCAATCTGAAGACCCTCTTATTTTCAATTATATATCGGATTTCACTTCTTGGGTCGAGAAGATTTCCAAACTTTCTTGCACCTGTTGGGCAGACCTCAACACACGCAGGGTATCGACCTTGCCTGACTCTCTGAATACAGAATGTACACTTTTCAACTGCGCATTTCATTCTCGGTCTATTTCCTAAATAATGGACATCAGGATTTACTTCATCCCTTGGCAGATTAGGTTCTGACCAGTTAAAAACCCTTCCTTTGTATGGACATGCAGCAATGCAGTAACGACATCCTATACACCAGTTGTAATCCACAACAACAATTCCATCTGGTTCCTGCCAGGTTGCATGAATTGGACAGACCTTAACACAGGGAGGGTTCTGACACTGTTGACACTGCACAGGTAAGTATATAAAACCCTTTTCAGGGACGGTTTCAGGCGTATAATAATGTTCTGACTCTTCAAGGTTTATGAGATTTCCTCTTTTTAATCTTAAAACCCTTATCCAGTGAAGTTGACGGGCATAACGTGAATTGTTATTCTCCTGTGCACATGCATAAACGCACCTTCTACAACCAATGCAACGTGAAAGCTCAAGACCGTAACCCCAGAGGGTTTCAGGCAATGCCTCATCGGTTCTTATTTTAAATCTCCTTCCATATTGCTGGAGGTAACGTTTCTCAAGTTTTTTAATAACCTCCCTTTTTTCTTCTTCTGTCATTTCAAGATAATGCTTCTGAAGAAAGTCTTCGACCTCATCTTTTGAACAGGCCTGAAGCAATGGAATAGAAAGGCCTCCAATGGCGGTTATTGAGATTTTTTTTAAAAATTCTCTCCGAGTATAAGTTTTATTTGACATTTCTTCTATCCGTTGGTCGAAACGGAGGAGGCTCCGGAACGACCGGTTTAAACTTTGGTTCGTGTGGATCGTGACAATGTGCACACAGAAAATATGTCCTTTCCCCCTTTTTTGTGAAATACCCTGTTCGCTTTCCATGAATTCCGGCTTTCCAATCTCTGTAAAGATTTCCGTGGCACTCTCCACAAAGACGATGACTTTCAGTAAAATCTATAAGCTCACCATTGTAGAGTCTTAGTTTATCTCGATTTTTTGCATCATGACAATCAAGGCACCACCTGAGGTTTTCGGCATGACGGAGCCTTATCTTTGTATGCTCTTCCTTTAATTCCCTTTTTTTATAATTTACTTCCATCCCGGCATGGCAGTTACTACAAGGGTAAATCCCTTCTGTTAGAGGAGGAGGTGATACAGGGAACTCCTGAGGACTTTGAGCCACTACAGAAGATGTAAAAAAGAAGGATATATATAAGAAAATTAACTTAGTCTTTTTTAGGGCCATATCCACCTTAATATATTCACTCAATTAGATTTTTACAATGGCTTTTTTTTACCCCTGTCTTTTTTAGTTATCATAAAAAAAGGGAAAATTTCGTCCCCTTTTAAAATCCATTTAATGACTAACACTAAATTAAATGAATTTCAAGAAAAATACTTTTATTTCTCCATTCTCGTTAAAATCTATAAATGGCCTTTAAAAATAAGACATTTGCTTTGTATGGTTCATCTTTATATGCTCCAGTTATGAAAGGGATCGCTCCAGTCTTTGAAGGATAAACATAATGTTCTCAAGCCTTTGGACATGTTTATAAGTTAAATTTTGGATTATTTTAATTCGTGGCACAAAACGTTTTTTGCCACAAATAAATTATAAGAGAAAACCTCCATAAATTGAAGACCAAATATAAATTTAAGTTTATTTTTCACGCATTATTGAGGATAATATTTTTTTAATTTATTTATTGGGGCATAAAACCTCGACAAGACCAGGAATATGGAATTTTACTCAGATGGTTGCGGAATTTTACACATCTCGGGGAGTTTATTTATAAAGTTTAATATCTCTGAGATCATTATTTTAAATCTAAACCCCCATACTCTCAAAGGGCATTACGAAGGATGAAAGTGTTTAATTGGCATTAATATAGACCCAAATGTGAATCTCGTAATGATGGAGTCCTGTTGGAAGAAACGCTGTATTTACGCGTCAAGTTGTCATTCCGAGCGAAACGAGGAATCTATGAGTGAGATTGTCACGCAACTTTTAAGTTAAATTTGATTTTCAGTTACATGGGTGTTATAAATTTTTTTGTAAAATTAGGGGGGAAATCTATGGATTGGCCATTTTAAGAGATGTTATTTCCCTTTAAACTTGCTTCATTACTTTTTAAAGTTATTTTTATAACAAGTTTAATTAGAGGAAATGCTTGTTAGGCAAGCCCTTCGATTAACAGGAGGAAACCAGACTAAAGCTGCAGAACTGCTGGATATAAGTCGTGATGCCCTCCGTTACCGTATGCAAAAATTTGGAATTCTTGAATCATAGAAAAATATCGTTGCAGTATTCAAAGATTCCTTTGTTATTCTTTTGAGATTTTACAGCCGATTTTTTCAAGATAGGCAGAATAATTAAAAAGAGGGCTTTGGTCTTTTGTATGACAGTTCCTGCATGTACCTAAAGTTACCTTCCTTTCAATACTACCTTTTTCTGGATGTCCTCTTCCCTCCCCATGACAGGCCTCACACTGGACACCTTGAAGATAAAAAGGGACTTCTTCAACCGTAGAGTATTCGCCTACCTTTCCATAACCTGTTGAATGGCAGATTAGACACTCTTCCTGTGCATATTTAGGTGATGGGATAATGGTTTGAGTTGCCTTTGCATGTTTGGTTTTTAACCAATTTTTATAGTTTGTCTCATGGCATCTTTTGCAGGAGATTGCTCCTATATACGGGCTATTTTTAGGAATTCGTGCAATAAGTTCCTTATCTGATAAATCCTTTACCTGAATAACAGGAATCCTTGGTTTATATAACTTTACAGATTCAATCCTGTAATCTTCAACAAATTTGATTATTTTTTGGTCTTCTGGAATCGAAAGGGGAATAGGGATGGCTGTATGTTTATAAAAATTTTTATCCTGCATTGCAAACAAGGCCTTTTCTACTTCAATCTTTTTTGATTCTATGAATCTTAGTTCTTTTAATCTTACCTCTTCTTTCTTGCCAGATTTTTCCATCTCAGATTTTATTTGAGTGTAGCGATTTTTTAACCTTTCAAGCCTTTTTTCTAACTCTTCCCGTCCGATGGATGAAACGAACCTAATAGGTTTGTTCATATTGGAAATAGAGTAATCGATTCTCCCTAAGTAACCACCTCTTGGTTCTAAACGATAAATTGGAACATCATTGACAATATCTATGTAGGCCCTTGTAGATTCTCCGCCACCCCCGAGGATGAGGTCAATCCCAGAGGTTTCTTTAGAAAGTTTTCTTAGCTTTGATTCTCCAAACTGTGAGAGAACTATTATAAGGTGACAGTACTCCCTTAGACCTTTGACGATATTTTTTGTAACAGAAATTGGTTCAAGAATAGACAATTCGGGCTCAATATCATTCAAGGTAATATTATATTGATCATCCAGAAGTCCGATGATTCCTATTTTTAACCCGGATATCTCTTTAATAATGTATTGTTTAAAAATAGGTTTCTGACTCTTTTTTTCAAATAGATTTGCAGAAACGAAAGGAAACTTTGCCTTATTTGCAATATCATTTAAGAATTTTAAACCCATCATTAAATCTTTTTCACCTACATTTACGGCATCGTATCCCATTTCATTATAGGATTTTATGAGGAGATCTGCTCTGAGAATTGCATCTCTTCTTTTTGTTTCGGTTTGAAGGGGTTTCCGAAAGAGGAGATTTCCTGTGTCAAGGATAAGGATGTTTTTTATCTCTTTTTTAATTTGTGCTATCAATGTTGATCTCTTGGCGACCCCGCCAAGTGGATTCCTGAATCAGCCACAGGGCTCAACCTCGCCCATCACATCGTTTGTATAAAGGATAGTGAATCTGACTTTTGGTGAGCCTTGAATTGAGGGAATACTTATAAATAGGAACAATCCAAGGAGAATGAATATTATCTTTTTTCCTTTCATTTTAAAAACCTACCAATTAAACCTTAAAACCTGAATCTTTTCTCTCCTGCCTTGATTTCAAAAGGGAGCCAGTTTTCTTCAGGTGCAAATGGGCATAAAAATTTATCATTATATTCACAGAATGGATTATAAGCCCTGTTAAAGTCGACCAGTACTTTCCCATCTGGTAAAGGCTCTATAAAAAGATAACGCCCTTTTGGATAAGTCTCTTTTTCAGAAGTCTTATCTCGAAATGGCAGAAATAGTTCTCCGCCGCCGAGAGGCCTGTAGATTTGAAGAACATACTCTTTGCCATCAAGTTTAAATTTAAACCTTCCAAATTTCACATATTTTTTCCCGATCTCTCTGTTTGTCGGAAGTATTACATAAATCGGTTTAGGTTCAAGAGGATATTTTTCAATAAATCCTACAATGGCATATTTTAAATCGATAGGATAATAGTTTAGCCCCTTAAATCTCTTTTTATCCTCTTCTTTTAGAGGAGATTTTGGATCTTCTTTAAAGAACTTATCCCTTTTTCTTCTCATCTCTTTTAACTTCTCGGACCTTACATTAAGTGGGTCTTCAGATTTGCTTAATAAGGAATTAGAGACAAATAAAAGTGACAAAAATAAATAAAAGACCAAAAAAAATATACCAAATCGCATATGCCTTAAATAAAAAATCATTTATGCAAATTCCTCTTTCTGGATTAAATTACTTTTTTTTATTTTTCTACCGAATAGCAAAAGTGCTAAAGTTAATACAATAATCCAGAATAAAAGAAAAATAAGCACAATCAGGATTAGAATTAGTATACCTAAAATTATTTTTCCCATACAACCCTCTCATATAAAAAGACTTCAATTTTTTAATATAATTTAATAAAATAATGAATAAAATTCAATAAAAAAAATTTGATTCTTCTCCAATTTAGTTTCTTTATTTTGTATTTGAATAGAGAATAAGATTCACTTACTACCGAGTTTAAATATATTCTATAAAAAGGAGAATAGATCTTTTTCCATTTTCAGGCTTTTTCTTGGCTTTTTCCGCTTTTTCCTTTTTCCTGTTTTTCTTGACTTTATTAAAAAAAATTTATATTATAATTTTGAAAAAATAAATATATTGAACCATAGTTAATAATAAAAACTTTTATTGCCAATAAATAAAAGAAAAGGAAATAAGTTTTTTTGGGGGCAATTTAATGGAAAAATTAAAAAGATTTTTGTCTTTAAAATGGTTGAAAAACTACTATAGCAAAAGTAATTTACAGGAGTTATATTTTTTAATAAAAAATTTTTGGTTTGATGTATACTCAAATTTTAAAAAGGGAACCCAGGAACATGTAAAGGCGATTAAGACATCACTTGCCATATGTATAATTTTATTTGTTATTCTTTTTTTAATTGTTCTTAAATTTACTGAAACTCCTACCTTTTGCGGTCTTTGTCACCAAATGGAAGTATATATGGAGTCCTGGAGGAATTCAACTCATAAGGACGTAGCTTGCATAAAATGTCATTATGAGCCTGGCTTTTTAAATCATCTTAAAGGGAAATGGGTAGATGGCCAGGTATCGTTAGCCTATTTTCTCTCAGGTAAGAGACCGAGTAAACCCCATGCAGAAATAAATGATTCAAGTTGTTTACAGAAAGGTTGCCACAAAATCGAGAATCTTCAAAGGGACATGGTATATAAAAATGTTGCTTTTTCACATGGAAAACATGTTGGGGAATTGAGAAGAGGAATGAAACTCCGTTGTACAAGCTGCCATGCACAACTTGTACAGGGTTTACATCTCACTGTTCACGAGATAAATTGTTTCATTTGTCATTATTTTAGAGCAGGACCAAAGGGAGAAGAAGAATGCATATCCTGTGCAGTTGGTAGCTGTGTATCATGTCATATTGAACCAAAAGGGGATATTAAAGTTAAAGGATGGAATTTTAATCATCGAAAATATATAGCAAGGGGAATAGCATGTGAAAAGTGTCATACAAATGTTGTAACAGGAGATGGTCATATCCCAGAAGGGAAATGCCTACAATGTCATAATGAACCTGAGATATTATCTACAAAATATAGCTCGCAATTTATCCATAAAAATCATGTGACAGATCATAAAATAGAATGTGCAGATTGCCATTCTCAGATTAAGCATGAAATAGCTCCTATTTTAACTATAGTCCATTCTCCCACTGTTTGTGATAAATGCCACGCACAATCAAAAGAAATACATCGACCGCCAAGGGACCTTTACATGGGTACAGGTGGTATCGGTGTTCCGGATTCTCCAAGTCTCATGTTTACAACAAATATAGACTGTATAGCCTGCCACCGAAAGGGAGAGGAAAGCCAGGCTGCACTTTATACAACAAAATATGTGGAGAAGGCACTTGGGGAGACCTGTGTGGATTGCCATGGAGAAGGTTTTGATGAAACGCTTAAACATTGGAAAAGGCTACTCTCTAAGGCTGAAAATGAAACAAATATGCGAATATTTAATGTTCAAAGAAAATTGTATGAGTTAGAAAAGACAAAGGGAGGTAGCCCTGAGTTCAAGAAGGCACAAAATCTTTTAAACGAGGCCCGTCATAACTATAATTTCGTTCTTTTAGGAAAGGGAGTCCATAATATTGAATATGCATTTAAACTTCTTAATGCTGCAAATAATAAGACAGAGCTAGTCTTAGCAGCCCTTGATAAGAATTATAAACCAAAGGAGTTTAAAACCGAGATGACTTGTACAACACTTTGTCATGTGGGAATGGAGAAGAGAATAGTACCATTTAATGAAATTAAATTTTCTCACGAAACACATGTCATTGGAAATAGTTTAAAATGTGTAGATTGCCATTCTTCTCGTGAAGATCATGGAAAGACTTTCCAGAAAAACTGTAAAGAGTGCCACCATGGGCAAGAGATTTCAAAAGTAAGATGTGAAGATTGCCACTTCTCTGCTAAGAGATTGATCCATGGGAAAGGGGGTATTGGAGTTCAGGAGAGACCAAGTGAGAAATTGGATGTTGTTGAGTGTGTTGATTGCCATAAGGGTGTTTTAAATAAAAAGAGGGATACATTTGATGCGATAAAGAAGAGATGTATAGAATGTCATGACCAGAGCTACGGAGAAATAGTTGTAAGATGGAAGGCGACATCAGAAGAATTGCTTAAAAAGATAGCCCCGAAGCTGGAAAGGGTAAAGGAGGAGATAAGGCGTATAGAGCTTCGTGGAGGTCATACGTTTGTTTATAGAAAACCATTTGGGGAGGCAGAACTCAATTATAATTTAGTTAAGAATGGTAAAGGGGTTCATAATCTTGAATATACAGAAGAGTTGCTTGAATTTGCAAATAATCGACTTGACGAAGCAATTAAAAGACTTGAAGAAAAGAAGTAATTTAATCTAATAGAGTCCTCGCTTAGCTCGGAATGAAAATTTGGAAGAGATTGTGTCTTGTCTTATTGACTTTCCACAATGAAATTGTGTCATAATTATACATAATAAATGAAACCAAATATGGCAAGGAACCCTACACCTTATATTATTTTAATTTCTCGTAATGCAAGCCCTTGTGGCTTGTCGAACCCCCCTACCTTGCCTCCCCTTATCTTCAGGCTGTGTCGCAATGAGGTGTATGTCATGTTTGTCATTCCGAGCAAAGCGAGGAATCTATAGAATTCAAACCCTTATAAAACATAGATTCTTCGGCTAAAGCCTCAGAATGACATCATAACAAAGTCTAATTGAGGGGAGGTATAGAGTGGTTAACTACTTCAGGAGTTTTTCAGAAACCTCTTCATGAGAGCCCTGAAAAAGTCTTTGATAGACTGGGGAGGTAGGGTTCAAAACCCTTCGAATGCGGGCTTTTAATGTTTAAATTGCTAACAATCGCTTTAAAAAAACCAAATTATTTTAAGGGGATTTATCAATAGTGCTAATCTATAAAAGGTATCCGCTCGAAGGCTTTTTCATCCCACCTCCCCATCTATGAAAGGATTTTTAAATAGTTTTTCAGAGGTCTCTTCTTCATGAGAACTTGACAAAAAATTAATTTTTTAT
>JBBIOI010000060.1:0-21160 GCA_037443425.1 Deltaproteobacteria bacterium | reverse complement strand
AGAGGCTTGCTTTATGATAAAGATGTTGTGAGGGATGCCTTTAAGGCTGCAAAGGCTTTTATTGAGAAGATTAAATAAATATGCATCTTTCTCAATGAACTCTAACAATATCTAAACTTCTTTTTTTCGTCTCTTCAGTTTACATTTTGAGGGAGGATTCGAGGGGACAAGAATTAGAAGGAGATTAAAACTATATTGAGATTGCCACGCTTTGCTCGCAATGACGACATGCAGTGTAACATAAGCCTTAATGACGTAGAGTCATTCCCTCAGCTCTCTTAATAAATCCACCTTGCATCCCTTTATTTTGAGGGGAGTATGAAGGAGTTAATTATTTAAGGATCTCTGTTTGCAATTCTGAGATCCTGAGAATCATATATTGAAAAAGTGCAAAAAGGTTGGTAATATTTAGATGGATAAATTAAAAATGGAAAAAGAGATGATTACCAATTTGATAAGAGATATTCTTATTAAAGATGATAGAATTGTTTTTGCCTATCTCTATGGCTCATTTGTAAAAGAAGATAAATATAGGGATATTGATATTGGAATTTATATTAAGAATCCAGAAGAAAACCCTTTTTTTATATCCTCCGACATTCAAACGAGATTATCACAAACCGCCAAACAAAGAGGCTTGGGGTTACCGGCTGATCTTTTCGATGTAAAGATACTGAATGATGCCCCCTTTACGTTTCTTAAAAGAATTTTCAAAGAAGGAAAACTCATAGTTGACAACAATCCTGATCTCAGAACAGATGTTGTTGAATACGTCTCTTTAAAATATCGGGAGTGTAGTGGATTGCTTGCTGAGGCTTCACTTATATGAAAATTGATATTGAAAGAATTCAGCAATATCTTGGAGAGATCAAGGCACGCCACCACGAAATCGAAGAATTATTATTGAAAAATAATGATCAAGAAATACTCAAAGACCCATGGATAATGAGAGGACTTAAATACATTTTGATTGAGATTGCTGAGGCTATGGCAAATACGCTTCAACATATCCTTGCCAAAGATATGGGAGAGCCGGTCACAGGATATGTAGAAACCATTGTCCAAGCGGGCGAGACAAAAATCCTTTCTGAAACCCTCTCGCAGAAATTAAAACCATTTTTTGATTTTCGAAATTCTCTCATCCATAGATACTGGTTTATCTCCGATGAAAAACTTCTCTTATTGGTTAGAGAGAATAAAGATGATTTCATATCTTTTATAGAAGCCATTGAATCCTATATTAGAAACAGGAAATAAGACTCAAATGGGGTCACCCATTTGAAAGGCACCTATCAAGAGGAAAAAATAAGAAATAAAACCAAATAAGGCAAGGGGCAAGCCCTTGCCCTACGTCTTTCTCAATAAGGGAGAAGTCCCATTGAGATTGCCACGCTTCGCTCGCAATGACTACTATTTTTAAATCATATCCCACTTTGCATGCTCATGAACCTGATAGTTTGCCTTTCAGTTTATGAGTTTCTAATTGTGGATGGAATGGATCTTCAACCAATAATTTCAAAGTCTCTTTAACGTCATTAACCTAACATTAACTTTATAAGTCCCATAAGCCATAGTATATCTCCCAGACTTCTTGAAAGATTATAGCATTATTTAAAGTTACTCACCCACTTTACAATCGCTTTTGCTAAATTTAATGCTTTTTCTGCATCCTTTTCTGTTGGTTCTCCTGAAGGTAAAAGTCCTAAATCTGAGGGATATCTTGCTCTATAAATACTATTTAAAAAAATGGCATCTTCATCAGAAAGTTCTATTTCATAGCAAATGCTTTTTAAAGCATTTTTCAGGTCAAGAATATTATGAGTTCTTTGAAACTCTATCTCATGTTCTACTAATAGAGCTTTTAAGACCTTCTCAACTGTTTGCTGAGCATGGTAGCAAACCATTCTAAATAATGATTTTTCGAAAAGGTATTCCGCTGATTGAAATTCTTCCATAGCGATTTTTATCCATTCTTCAGCTTCTTTTTTCATACATCACCTTTCCTGTCTTAAGGACTTTAATTAAAAATGAAAACCTTTCTTTTAGTAGGAATTCGTATTCTTCTGGTGTATAGATAAATAGATCGATACCCACCTTTGGTTTGATTAACCTGCTAACTTCTAAGATTCTTTCAATAGGTCTTTTTGTGGTTTCCTTGATTATTAAAAGATCAATATCACTCCACTCATGTAGCTCTTTATTAACTAAGGAACCAAAGAGAACTATCTTCTCTGGAGTGTACTTCTCCTTCAGTATCTCCAAAATCCGTTTTAACTCATCTTCTAATAACTTTTTTCTTTTCGTAACTGTAGCTATCTTCATTTATTAAATACTTTTAAGATCTTTTGGAAATTATAACATTTTTTTCTTCTTAAACCGACTATTCATCTTTTTTTACCTATGAACAAGATTGTATCAATTTATACTCATATTTGCAACACTGATACTTTATACGAAAGGGATATAGCAAGTTTCATCCCAGTTAGGGTTTTTCTTGTAAAAGAGATCGAAATAGGCTGGAAAAGAGAATGGGGGGCACCAATTTAAAAGGCACCTTTCAAGAGGGAAAAATCTCTTATTTCTCGTATATAATAAGGTAATGTCTTTTTGATAGGCAAGGGACAAGCCCTTACTCTACGTTTTAGATTCATAAGATTCATTTAATTTCCTGTAGGGCAAGCCCTTATGGCTTGCCGAAACTCCGTTGAAAATAAAACCAAATGAGGTAAGGGACAAGCCCTTACCCAACGTTAATATATGTAGCGTTAACAATAACAAAAAGGAAGAGGTCACCCATTTAACAAAGAGTGTGTTACAGTTTGTTTTGGCAAGAGCCATTAAGATGCTGTATCAAAAAGGATTCAAGGATTCGAGGGGAATGCAAGTTCTATTGAGGTTGCTACGCTTTGCTCGCAATGACGATCAGCGTTGTCTCAGGATTAAAAAATTTTTTGGAATTTTATTCAATTTTTGTTAAATATATCTTATCTAAATTGAGTGATTATAGATCGTCATTACAAGGATTTAGAATATATCCATGGATAACAATTCCAGTTCAAAGAAGATTCTTATTATAATCCCTGCATATAATGAGGAGGGTTCTATCGGAAAGGTAATAGATGATGTGAGAATGAATCTACCTGAAGTTGATATCCTTGTTGTAAATGATGGCTCTATGGATAGAACTTCAGAGGTTGCAAGAGGAAAAGGGGTAAGTGTTTTAGACCTTCCTTTCAATCTGGGGATTGGCGGTGCGATGCAGACTGGATATAAATATGCATTTTTAAAAAATTATGATATTGCGATTCAGGTAGATGGCGATGGTCAGCATGATGCGAAAGAGATTTCAAAATTGATAGATACTCTGGAGAAGAATAATTGTGATCTTGTTATAGGGTCGAGGTTTCTTGGTGAGTCAGAGTTTATCTCATCTATTATGAGGAGGTTTGGGATTTTAATCTTTTCAAAGATAATTTCAGCGATCCTGGGCCAGAGGATTACTGATCCGACATCTGGTTTCAGGGCAATCAATAGAAACGTGATAAAGATATTTTCCTCTATTTATCCTCAGGATTACCCTGAGCCTGAATCCCTTATACTTCTTCATAAGTACAATGCAAAGGTAATTGAGATTCCTATTCGAATGAATCAGAGATATGCAGGTGAATCATCCATTACAAAGATTCGCTCTATTTATTACATGGTAAAGGTATTACTTGCAATATTTGTTGACTGCTTTAAGAAAAGGCCATTTATTAGGGGAGGAGAAGATGCTTATTAAGATTCAATTGCTAATAGGTGTATTAAGTATAATTCTACTTTTCTTTACTTTTGAATTGATAAGAAAGGGGAGACTTAGAGAAGAGTATTCGATACTATGGCTTTTTACTGGTATAGTTATATTAATATTCAGCCTCTTTCCTCAATTTTTCCTTTCAAGGTTTATCGCAAGGATTACGGGCATTTTTTATCTATCTACGATAGTATTAATTACATTTTTTTTCCTTCTATTGATTGTATTTCATTTTTCAATAGTGATTTCTAAATTGACAAATCAGAATAAAGAACTTGCTCAAAGATATGCAATACTGGAACATGAACTGGAAGAGATAAAAAAGTCGGAAGCTCATCCAATTAAATAAATAATGCAGTTTCAATCAATTCAATTTATCCTTTTTCTTTTAATAGTAGTATTTGTATATTTTTTGATCCCGTTCCGTTATCGCTGGTTATGGCTCTTAGCGGCAAGCTATTTTTTTTACATAAAGATAAAACCTTCATATGCACTTATTCTTTTAATTATCTCCATGATAGCTTATTATGGGTCATTATTAATCAAGAAAAGCCAGTCTAAAGGATTAAAAAAGAAATTTTTAATAGTTTCAATTGTCTTATGCTCGGGAATCCTTTTTTTATTCAAATATCTTAATTTCTTTATAGGTTCGTTTAGTATATTTTTTAGAGATTTAAATTTGCAGGGTTTGGTTCCCTCTTTTGATATAATTCTCCCAGTAGGGATATCATTCTACGTATTTAAGTCCCTGAGTTATGTTATCGATACCTATCGGGGAGAAGAGCTGAAAACTAATATAGGAAAATTTTTATTATATATTTCATTTTTCCCACAGCTTCTTTCAGGTCCTATAGAAAGGGCAAAAAGATTTTTACCGCAGGTTTCCGGAATATATCACTTTGATATAAACGAATTTAAAAATGGAATAAGACTGATATTATGGGGGTACTTTCAAAAGCTTGTGATTGCAGATAACCTGGCAGTATTGGTGGATTCTGTTTATAATAACCCTTTTCAATACAAGGGATTTAACCTTCTTTTAGCAACAATATTTTTTTCTTTCCAGATATACTGCGATTTTTCAGGTTATTCCGATATTGCAATAGGCGTAGCTCAATTAATGGGGATTAAAACTATGAAAAATTTCGATCGGCCATATTTTGCCTCATCTATCCAGGAATTCTGGCGAAGATGGCATATCTCGCTTTCAACATGGCTTAGAGACTATATATACATACCATTAGGAGGGAGTCGAGTCTATTTTTTAAGGCATTATTTAAATATTTTGATTGTGATGCTTATATGTGGACTCTGGCATGGGGCCAGCTGGACATTTATTATATGGGGTGCAATTCATGGTTTTTACCTTGTCTTTTCAGTTTTAACAAGGGATTTAAGGAATAATTTTTATAGATTAATAGGGTTAGAAAACTCTTTAATTCAAAAGTCCCTTAGATTAGTGATAACCTTTTTTCTTGTCTCTTTTTCATGGATATTTTTCAGGGCTAACAATATTACAGAGGCATTTTATATAATATCTAATATTTTTACAGGTTGGAAAGGGTTTTTCTCGTTGGAAGCAATTGGTGGATTGATATTTTTTAAAGACCTGAGATTTGAAGCCATTGTTTCTGCCTTTTCAATCGGAATTTTATTATTTATAGAAAAAAAGGGGTCATTTATAGATTGGGTATCGCATAAACCTTTAGTTATTCGCTGGATTTTTTATTATTTTTTAGTATTAATGATTCTTCTTCTTGGCAATTTTGGCCAAAAACAGTTTATCTACTTTCAGTTTTAATTGATTAGATGAAGAGATTTATTTTTAAACTTTTTATCTTTCTTCTTCCTTTTATAGTTGCAATCTCTATTGAGTTATTTATCTTACCTCTCGACTATTTTACATTTAGGATATGGGAAGCAGTAGTAGTAAAGAAATTTAAAAAAATCCTAACAGGTCCTTTTTATCCCGGTATCAGACTTAAAAAGTTTGAAGAAGGAGACCTTGCCCATCATACAAAATTCTCTATAAAAAAAGAGGTTGATTGGTATACAGATCGATATGGTTACAGGAAGAAATCCGAAGGAGATGAGTATTATCCTATAGTAATTGTTGGTGATTCTAATATTGCTGGAAGTGGTTTAAAACAGGATGATATCCTGTCAGAGGTCCTCGAAAAAAGGTTAAATTTAAAAGTTTATCCTATGGCCCCAGAAGGTATTGGAAAATTTCTAAAAACAAAAAGGTTTATTAAAAACCCGCCAGAGATTCTTATCTTTGAAGCAGTAGAAAGAGAGATTTTTTATTTATCTCCACTTAAATCAACCAAAAGAGATAAGGACGAGGGAGAAATTATTGATAAAATAAAATTGCTAAGGGAAAACAGACTGCTACAGACTATTGCCATTACTTTAGATCGAATCTATAAAGCAAATATGCTTAATTATATTAGGGCAAATCTAAGGAGGGCATTAAATTTTAAGCATGAATTAAACGCTAAGTATATCCATCCAGAATTTGGACCAATCTTTTTTCTGCAAGGACCCGATGCAAATAAGGATGTTAAAAGAGAGACTCTGGAAAAGGCTGTAAGAATAATTAAAAGTTATTCTGAAGAGATAAAGAAAATGGGGATTCGTTTCATATTTTTACCTATTCCAGAGAAGGAAAATATTTTTCATGAACTTCTTGGTACTCCAAGGCTTGTGTTTTTAGAAAATTTAATAAGTGAGTTAAAAAAAGAGGGAGTGGAGACTATTGATACGCAAGAAGCGTTTGAGAAGGCTTATAAGAGAGACCATATATTACTTTACCAAACAGATGATAGCCACTGGAATGAAAATGGGGTGAGATTAGCAGCAACTCTTATAGAATCGTATATCAATAGATGAAAAATTAGAAATAAGAGAAACGAGAGTGAGATGTAGGTAGTTATCAGGTGATTACTCAAGTAATTATGAAATTTGATAAATTTCAAAATATGTCTTATACATCGAAAGTCCACAAAATAATGGGGAAAAAGGAGATAAATATGTTAAAAGGGATTTTAGCATTTCTTTGCATATTAGTGACCTTTACTCAACCTTCTTATGCAGATTGGTTTGATGATTTATGGGGATCTGGAGGCACATATTGGTGGTTAAGAATTGGTGGTGACCCCCCAGAAGGAATAATAGAGCTTGACCCAGAAAGCTACTACAATAGCTCCCACTTCGAAGCTTACACACTTAAAATAAATGAATATTTAAAAGTAGAGGCCCGAAGTGTGGGTATAAATATAGATACAGATAGTTTTACAAATGAGGGGTATCTTAGGGTATATATAGAGGACAGTGAATATGGTAGTATTGGCATTTACAGTTCAGATGGTTCTCCTGTTGATATAATAAACTCAGGTGCCATCTATGCTGGGTCAAATAATTATGCCTTTGGTATGATGTTTGAGAATGGTATCTCTGGCAGTAATATAATTAATTCAGGAAATATTCTTTCAGAAATAACCACTGGCGATTATGGTGAAACAACGGGAATTTATGTTAACTTTTTGACAGAATCAACTATAACCAATTCAGGTAGCATTGCATCACGAGTAGAGATTAGTGAGGTAAACGAGGCAGAGGCATATGCATATATCATCTTTGCTAACGAGGTTTATGGAAGTAATATAAATAATTCGGGCAATCTTTTATCAGAAGTGAATTTAAACAATATTAATAATTATGCATATGGAGAAACATACGGGATTTACTCTGGTTATATGGAGGATTCTTCAATAATAAATTCTGGTAATATAACATCAAAATTAGAAACTAATAGTACTATTGGAGCAGAAGGTTATTCTTATGGAATTTATTTTTGGGGCGAAGGTGGTATTTCAGGAGGGACGATAACTAATGATGGAAATATAACTTCAGAAGTAAGTCTGAATGGAATCTCTGATTATGCCAAAGCAGAAGCATACGGTATTTCTGTTGATAATATGCAAAATACTAACATTACAAACTCAGGTAATTTAACTGTAAGGGTAAATATTAGTGAAGCATCTCAGGCAGAAGAATATGTTTTTGGTATGAATTATGGAAATTTCTCAGGAGGAGAAATAGTAAATTCAGGCAATATCAATGCAGAAGTTAATTTGATGGATATAGATGAGGCCTATGTGGGAGCTTATGGAGTTTTCTTAAATAATTTTGAAAGCTCTTCTATAACGAATTCAGGCAGTGTCAATGTCTCTTTAGATGCAGGAAACTCCAATATTAAAGAATTATACATGTTAGGCATCAATGTGAGTAATAGTAACACCTCCACAATAAATAATTCTGGAACTATAAATATCTTTACAACTTTGAGTAATACAAATGTAGAAACCTTTGGAGTTACAGGAATCTCAGTGTTCGGAGGTGATATAACAGTTAACAATACAGGGCTGATAAGGTTGGATGTCGCGGGACTCGGCGATACAAACGAAAACTTTGGAGAAGGAGAACGTATTGCATCAGGAGTTCTCTTCGATAATACAAACGCTCTTTTTTCTAATACGGGACGGATTTATACATCAGGAAATGCCCGTGCCCTCTCTATTTATAATAATTCAACGGTCACCCTACAGAATGGTTTTGGATATATATTCCATGGAGATCCTGATATCATCAAAAGACCAATCTATGTCGATGGAACAAGTATATTAAACCTTAATAATGTTCCTCTTTATGTCTACGGCGTTTTTAGTGGAAGCAGCCAAACAGTTTTAGGAAAGCCATACTTTCTTATAGAAAAAGCCGATGGTGGAATCGTAGAGGGTACATGGGGAAATCTTATATCAATGGTTTCCAATCCTGATATCAATGTAAATTGGTATGGTGATGAAAGAGGTGATGGGTCTGCTATTATCTTTAATTTTAGACCACAAGAAGCACCATCTCTGACAGCGAACATAGCCTCCCTTTCAAGTCTTTTTCTGGCACAAAGCCAATTTTCAAACCTCCTAATCGAAAATAATATCTTTGGACTCCTGGAAGAGGCATCAACAGAAAGTAAGCCCTTACTCTATGCATCAATTATGAGCGATGTATTTAAAATAAAGAATCAGGATGGCTATTACAAAAATGGTTTATATCTTTTACCTTATTATACCAGGGTCAATGATTCGGGTCTCGGTGCTGATATGAATTCAATAGGTTTCCTTATGGGTTTTGAAAAGAGATTTGACAAAATTTCAACAGGTATTTTTGGGGGATATGGTAGAAATGATATAGATTTTACCGGTAGATATAGAGGAAACAATGAGGACCAAGATGTTTATAGCTTTGGGGCATATGGGATTTATAATGTAAAAAAATGGTTTACAGACCTATTTGGAAGCTATAATAAAATCCAACATAAATATAAAGGATGGACGGGTCTTAATCTCGATTTGAGAGAGACCGATAAATATGAAAGCAATGCCTTTACAGTGTGTACAAAGGCGGGATTAAAATTTAATATTATGGATTGGGATATTCATCCATTGATAGGAATAAGATGGACGTACTGGCAAACAGAAAACCATACAACAGATGTGTCTGACCCTTCTTGGAGAAGAAGATATAGTTCGATTCATGAGAATTGGTTTCAATTTCTTTCAGGAATAGACATTTCAAAAAGATGGATCTTAAAGAACATTGGGTTAATCAGGTTTAAGGCAGGCCTAAAGCTTGAGCAGACATTAAATGACAACGAAATCTCTGTTGCACAGAGCCTTCAAGGACAACGAGCTATAAGTAAAAAATCCATAGGAGATACCTCAATTTTAGGAAGTATTTCCTTGGCTTATAGAAAAGATAATTTTGGGATAAAGTTTGGATTTATGAACCAGAATAATAGTGACTACAATGCTTACAGTGGATATATCCAGACAACCCTTATGTGGTAATTATATTATGGCATCAATACCTAATATTTATAAATCAAAAGGGGTCAAGCCTTGCAATATAATAAAAAAATTATCCGCTCGAAGGCTTTTTCGCACCACCTCCCCCCTATGAAAAGATGTTTAAATAGCTTTTCAGACATAATAACCCCACCTTGCCTCCCCTTAATCTTAAGGGGAGTTATGGAGGGGTTCCTCTTTCAATTTCTTCATTGTTTGAGTTTGTAATTTGATAAAGGATTCAAAGGAGTTTTGAAATTAAGACTTTGAAGCTAAATGGAGAATTGGATGCTTATTGGCAAGGCCAATGAAAAGAATTTGCCAGATACGCCATATAACCTCATTACAGAAAAAAAAGATGCTTACGTCTCCAAAAATTTGCTTGACAAAAAATTTATATGATGTTAGATAATTTCGCAAATATCATATAGTGAAAATAAGTTACACTATGTGTAATAATAAAAAAGGAGGTAGTGAAATGAAGAAGGCCCTATTTTATCTAACAGTATCTTTTTTTGTTCTTGTTTCTTTTCTCTCTGTCACTTTCTCTCAAACAACTAAGTCGAAACCTCTCGAATTAACTTTCAGCACCTATACTCCTCCAACGCATCATGTTACAAAAATACTTACTGATTTTTGTAAAGAAATTGAAAAAGAAACAAATGGTGAAATAAAAATAACCTTATATCCAAGTGGGACATTAACAAAGGCTGATCAGATTCTGGATGGTGTTATTAAAGGGGTATCTGACTTCGGGTTTTCTGTCCTTGGTTACAATCAGGGTCGTTTTCCTCTTACAGAGGTATGTGATCTTCCGATACCTGTAGCTACCTCAGAAAAGATGAGTCAGGTTTGTTTAGCATATTATAAAAAATTTCAACCAAAGGAATTTAGTCAATTCAAGTTACTTGGTTTCTTAAATATGGCAGGTTCCGGGATAAGCAGTAATAAGCCGATCAATAAATTCAGTGATCTATCAGGCCAATTGATTAGATGTACAGGGGCTGATGTTAGTTTGGTTAAGGCCCTTGGGGCAACACCTGTAGCAATGCCAATAAGTCAGGCCTATGAAGCCCTTCAAAGAGGTATTGCAAATGGCAATCTTGGTGATTTTGCGTCACTTATGAGTTTTAAACTGGGTGAGGTCGTAAAGATTCATGTTGAATATTTTTTCCGCAATACCACCTGTTGGTTTGGTATGAATTTGAATACATTTAACAGGTTAACCCCCGCTCAGCAAAAGATTATTACCGAACTTGGCGAGAAATACACCAAGATTTTAGGTCATAGTCGTGACGAAGAAAATAAAAAAGGTCGTGAATATCTCGTTAATTTAGGTAATAAATTTGTAAAACTTCCTCCTGAAGAAGAGCAGAAATGGGCAGCTGCTTTAGCTCCGCTTTATGATGCATACATAAAAGATAAACAAGCAAAAGGGCTACCAGCAAAAGAAGCCTTAGATTTTATACTGACAGCAGTAAAATAGATTTAGAATTTTAAGAGATTTAAATTAAAGGAAATATTTAGGCGAAGAAAAAAGATATATTCTATACGCTAAATTTCTCATTTGTTGAGGTTTAAAAAAATGAGAAGGTGCCTTCATTCTTTGATAAAGGTTATCAACTGGATTGGATATATATCAATATCATTTATAGTACTTGTAACTTTTACAAATGTTATCGGTCGTTATATTCTTAGAAAGCCACTAATAGGTGAGATAGATATGGTTGAACTTGGAATGGCGGTTTTTGGTGGGGTAGCCATGTTTCTGGCTGCCCTTGATGATCATCATGTCAAAGTTGATGTCCTCTTAATTCATTTCCCTAACAAAACCCGTAAAATATTGGATAGAGTGGCTCTAATATTAGGTTTTATTACATGGGCCTTTTTGGCCTATAGAACCTTATTGGATGGATTCGATAAATTAAATAGTGGTAGCAGTACAGCGACATTGCTCATTCCCCAAGGACCATTTGAGATTACCCTCTCCATTTTAATATTTATCTTTGCTCTCGCATTATTAGTCCAAATATTCGGGTCTAAAAATTCGGATGAGGAGAATAGGCAGTGAGTCCTGAATTAGTTGGCGTAGCTGGATTGATACTGATGCTTGTTTTGATGTTTCTGGGAGTTCATATTGCAGTTACTCTCTCAGTAGTAGGAATACTGGGCTATGTAATGATTCATGGAGTTGATAAAGCATTCAATATGTTAGGAATGGTGCCTTTTTCAGCCATCTCTTCATACACCATGGCACTTTTTCCAGTTTATTTGATTTTAGGTGAACTGGCTGAAATTTCAGGGATGATGAGGGATTCTTTTAGGGCGGCAAATATCTGGGTAGGAAATTTTAGAGGAGGATTGGCAATGGCCACGTGTGTTGGAGGTGGCTTCTTAGCTGCTGTGAGTGGTTCAAGTACGGCATGTTCTGCGATTTTAACAAAACTTGCCTTGCCAGGTTTGCTGGAGTATAAATATAATCCAAAATTAGCAACAGGAACTCTTTCTGCTGCAGGAACACTAAGTAATCTCATTCCCCCCTCTATAGGTCTTGTTATCTATGCAATCATGAGTGAAACCTCTCTGGGTAAATTATATGTTGCTGTTTTTATCCCAGGGGTCCTTCTCACTTTAATGTTCATGATTCAAATCTATATTCAGTGTCGACTAAACCCATCTTATGGTCCACCAGCAGGAAAGACCGATTGGAAGGAGAAATTGGTTGCTATAAAATACGCAGCCCCTACAGCGATATTATTCATAATAGTGATGGGAGGTATCATGTTAGGGGTATATACTGCCAACGAGGCTGGTGTTATTGGAGCTGTAGGTGCCTTCCTATACGGGCTTTATAGAAAGGCAATTAACAAACAAAATATGGTAAAGGTATTTAAGACATCCCTTTCGATCGCAGGGATGATTTTTGCGGTCATTGTCTCTGCCGAGATATTTAGTGTCTTTGTTGTAATCTCAGGACTTTCCCAAGCATTAGCTAAATGGGTAAGCGGACTTAATATGTCACCTACAAGTGTCATCATCTGTGTTATGTTAGTATATTTTATAGTTGGAACAGCAATGGATACATTAACAATGATCTTGGTAACTCTGCCTTTCTTTATACCATTGATGAATCAAATGGGGATAGATCTTATTTGGTTTGGAATTTTAGTTGTTGTCCAGATGGAACTTTCACAGATTACACCTCCTGTTGGTCTTAACCTTTTTATTGTAGCAGGAATGGTAAAGGAGAAGAATATATCAATGAATACCGTATTCAGCGGAGCATGGCCTTTTTGTTACACTATGATTATATTTAATGCATTATTAATAGCATTTCCTCAAATAGCCATGTTCCTTCCAAGTCTGATGAAGTAATAAAGTATTGAATAAGAGAGATAGATGGGATTAAAAGCTCAAAAGATTCGAAATAAGGGTTTTATTCAATCGTTGTCTCGGGGTTTAAATATCCTTGAGTTAGTTGCCAACTCATCTAATCCTGTTAGCTTGACAGAAATCTCAAAGATAACAAAGTTAAATAAAACTACCTCTCAGCGTTTTTTAAATACTCTTTGTGATTTAAATTATCTGATTCGTGGGGAAGATAAAAGATATAGCCTGAGCGGTAAGGTATTATCCCTTGCCCAAGGTTTCCTTAATAAATCCAATTTATTAAATGTATCAAAGCCATATGTTGACGAACTTTCTGACGAGACCGGAAAGACCGTGAATCTGGCGATCTTGGAAGATATATATACTGTTTTCTTATATAGAAAACAGATAAAGAAATTCTTGAATTATGATCTTGTTCCAGGTTCTAAGTTACCCTGTTACGCAGGTTCATTGGGTAAGGTATTGCTGGCCGGCTTAAATAATGAAGAATTAAAAAGACGTATAAGTAAGGTTGAATTCTATCCTATCACCCCGAAGACAATTACATCAAAAGAGAAACTCTGGGAAGAGATTATGAAAACAAGATCAAGGGGATATGGGATTTGTGATCAAGAGCTTTCAATGGATATGTTCTCTGTGGCTGCGCCTATTTTAGATAGAGAAGGCAACATCATTGCAGCCATCAATATTTCGATGGAGTTTTCTTATAAAAAACATCCAGGTTTAAAGGTAATGATAAAAAAATTATTAGAAAAGGGAAAGATGATTTCGAGTCACTTAGGATATCAGGGGGTTTACCCTTTATATCCTAAATGATTCAAAAAATAAAAAAGGGGGAGAAAGTTATGGTAGACCTTTATACCGCGGTTTGTATGCAAATGAACAGGGTCGGGATAGATAACAGAAAAGAGATTAAGAAGGCAAATTTAGATCGATGTTTGGAATTGTTTTCATATGCTGCGCTAAGGATTAGTTTTCGTGAATATGCACCTCTTAAGCTTGTTGTATTTCCTGAGGTATTCATGCAGGGTTGGAATGATGACCCTTCGCCTTACTCTAATATATTTACAAAAGTAGCAAAGGATATGGCGATTCAGATCCCTGGTGAAGAGACAGAACTGCTTGGTGAGATGGCTAAGAAATATAATACCTATATTGCTGGAACAGCTCATGAGGTTATTCCTGAGATTAGTACTGAATTTGCTTTAAATTGTGCCTTTATTATCGATCCAAAAGGAGAGGTAATTTATAAACGTCATAAATATTGTCCATATCTGCCATATAGAGGCCGAGATGATGTAAGCCCTCATGACATCTGGGACAAATATATTGAGGTTATGGATGGAAAATACGGGAGAAAGAAAGGAGATATCCTTAGCTGTATGTTTCCAGTTGTTGAGACCGATATCGGAAAGATAGGATATTTAATCTGTAATGAGGGATTCTATCCTGAACATGCTCGTGCATTGGGAATTCAGGGCTGTGAGGTTATGATACGTTCAAGTGGTATGGCTGAACCTGATGGTTGTCCTCCACAACAATTATGGGAGGTTTCAAATCGTGCACATGCAGCATTCAATATGATGTATGTAGTTGCCTGTGCACCTGGGTTTTTGTATGTGAAAGGAAATCCTTTAAATGCTTATCCTGGTCATTCAATGATAGTGGATTTCCATGGGGCTATAATACAATTGTCCCCGTATCCTGGTGAGACGATTACTGCTGGACAGATCAATCTTGAGGCCTTGCGAAGACGTAGAATCGATCCACGTCAGAATTGGTTAACTCAATTGAGAACAGAAGTTTATAGAGAGATATATAAAAAACCAGTGTATCCTATCAATCTTTACAAGGATCGATTACCTACTGATCAGGCAGAAAGGTCAAGGGTCCAACCGATAAAGAGATTTTTAGAGGAAAGAATCTTTATTCCTCCAAAACAGGAAAACGAATGATAAAGGGGAGGATTTTTTAAATGAGATTACAAGAGATCTCCCTGAAAGGAAAAGTTGCTATAGTTACTGGTGGAAGCCAGGGGATTGGAAGGGCAATAAGCTTATCATTTGCAAAAAGCGGCGCAAAAGTTTGTATAGCAGATATAGATCAAAATCTCGGGGAGGAGGTTTTGAAAAAGATTAAAGATCTTGGTTCAGAAGGAAAGATGCTAAAAGTAAATGTAACCGTTTCTGAAGAGGTTAATACGATGGTTCAAAAGGTGATAGATGACTATGGGCAGATCGATATACTGGTAAATAATGCTGGTGGAGCAACGGGTTCTAATTTTAATATTGGCAGGGTTCTAAATATAACAGAGAGAGACTGGGATGAAACCATTGCCTTAAATTTAAAAAGTGTCTTTTTATGCTCTAAGGCTGTTTCCCCATTTATGATTAATAAAAAAATGGGTTGTATCATAAATATGGCCTCCATTACAGGTTATATTCCATGGCCAGGACTTCCGGCCTATTCTGCATCAAAGGCAGCAGTAATAAATTTAACCAAGTCCCTTGCGATTGAACTTGCCCCATTTGTGAGAGTAAATGCGATCGCTCCTGGCTTGATAGAAACACCACGAACCTCAAAGAATAGAAGGCCTGAAACACTTGCTCAATTATTGACGAATGTTCCATTGGGTCGTATGGGAATGCCTGAGGAGGTTGCTGACGTAGCCCTCTTTCTCGCCTCTGATTCGGCTTCATGGATTACTGGAGCGGTTTTTGATATTCATGGAGGCCAGATTTGGATAGCTGAAAATGGAAGACCAATCTTTAGGGATTCGCAACCTTCAAAGAGGGAATTTTAATTTTAAGGCAGGTGAATATAAGAAATGATACTTAAAGGAAAGGTAGCATTGATTACTGGTGCAGCCACTGGTATTGGTAGGGCTTCTGCACTACTGTTTGCAAAAGAAGGGGCAAAGGTTTCAGTGGCTGATATTAATGAAAAAGATGGTGAACAGACTGTTAGAATGATAAAGGAAAATGGGGGAGAGGCCATTTTCATTAAAACAAATTTGATAAATGTCTCCGAGATCGAATATATGGTTAAAAGGACAGTAGAGGTGTTTAATAATCTCCATATCTTTTTCCATAACGCTGGTGTAGCTGGCCCAGGGCGTCTCGAATTTACTACAGAAGAAGCCTATGATCAACTCATGGATGTCAATTTAAAAGCAGGTTTTTTTGGTGCAAAATTTTCAGCCCCTGAGATTAAAAAATCTGGAGGTGGCTCTATACTTTTTACTGCCTCTGGGTTAGGGCTCAGACCCTCCACAGAGTCTCCAGCCTACTCTGTTTCTAAGGCTGGATTAATAATGTTAACAAGGGCCCTGGCTGTTTCGCTTGCAAAGGATGGGATTCGTGTTAATGCCATATGCCCGGGACCAATTTCTACAACTCCACTATGGAAAGGGGTTCTTGCAAGAAATCCTGGGATTGACCCTGAAGAATATTTACAAATGAACATCCAGAGTCGTCCAATAAAGAGGTTAGGAACTCCAGAAGAGATGGCACGAGCAGCACTTTTTCTTGTATCAGAAGAAGCATCATATATAACAGGAGTTGCCTTGCCAGTCGATGGTGGAAGGGCAATAAGCTAAACAATTGGTTTGGTCGAAAAGGTATGCTATGAAAAAAGTACTTTTGAATGCCCATCTTCATATTGATAAATGCGTTGGATGTAAAACGTGTATACATGTGTGCCCAACAAAGGCATATACTCCGTCTTTTTACAATCCACCAGAAAGAAAGAAGATAGCTCCATGCAGGGCAAAATGTCCGATTCAAAATAATATCGAAGGATTTATAGCCCTTACTGCTCAAAAAAGATATTTAGAGGCGTATCACCTACTTTTGGAAACAAACCCTCTTCCCGGAACAACGGGTCGTGTTTGTCATCACCCATGTGAGGTCTCATGTAATAGAGATAAATTTGATGAAGCAATTTCAATCCAATCACTTGAAAGGTTTATTGCTGATTATGCAATGGAAAATGGATATAAACCTCCAAAGCAAAGAGGGTTACAGAATAAAAGTATAGCTGTTATAGGATCGGGTCCATCCGGGCTTTCTTGTGCATATCATTTGGCTCGTTTAGGATATAGAGTAACGATCTTTGAAGCATTAAAGAAACCTGGAGGATTACTTCGTTACGGAATTCCTGAATATAGACTTCCTAAAAAAGTCTTGGATTGGGAAATTGAGAATATCACCTCACTCAATGTTAAAATCCATACAAACCAAAGGTTGGGAAAGAATTTGAAGTTAAGCGACTTAATGGAGTTTGATGCGATATTTCTCTCTATAGGTCTCTGGAGAAGTGTTCCATTAAAAATTCATGGTGAAATGGCAAAAGGGGTATACTTCGGCCTTGATTTTTTAAAAAAAATAAATGAGGGAAGATCTATTAAATTGGGCCAAAGGATTGCAATAATAGGAGGTGGTAATACAGCTATCGATTCTGCCCGATGTGCCTTGAGACTCGGGTCTAAACCAATCATATTATATCGAAGGTCTATAGATGATATGCCTGCATTTGAAACCGAAAAAAAAGAGCTTGAAAATGAGGGGATTGAGATTCTTCCTTTTGTAGTCCCAAATCGGATAATTACTCAGAAGGGTCGTGTCAAACAAATTGAATGTATAAAGACAAGACAAGGTAAATTAGAAAGAGATGGAAGAAGAAGTGTTGAACCTATTGAAGGTTCACAATTTATTATTGATGTTGACAACATAATAATTGCAATAGGGGAGGAGGCAGATTTAACAGGGCTTTCCAATTTTATAAAGAAAAGAAACAGTGAGTTTGTGATTGGTTTAAAGTTAAGTAAAAGAAATAGAATCTTTATGGGAGGAGATATTGCAGGCGTAGCGCGCATGGTTTCAGAGGCAATATCTTCAGGGAAGAAGGGGGCAATGGCAATAGATTGTTTTTTAAAGAAAAAATTGAACTCTAAAGAAGACATCAAGTTCGAAGCCATTAAATTTGAAGAGCTTAACTCGGATTTTTTCTATTATTCCTCTAAAATCCTACCCGAACATTTGGATATAGAAAAGGCTATCTCTTCTTTTGAAGAGGTTTGCGGTGGCTTTACAGAATATCAAGCTATTAATGAGGCAAATAGGTGTTTCGGGTGTGCATTGCCTCCTGTATACGATTCTGATGCATGCAGAGGTTGTATGAACTGTGAGGAAAGATGTCCATCTTCTGCAATTACCATTGAACCATTAGAAAAACCATTTATAGTTGGAGTTGATCCAGGTAAATTTGATACCAGAGAAATCATGAAGATCTGTAAGGAGGCGAAGGTTCATCCAAAACAAATTATATGTTATTGCACTAATACGACAGCTGAAGAGATAGTTGCTTCTATATTAAGCGGGGCAAAGACTCCAGAGGAAATTTCTCTAATGACAGGAGCAAGGACAGGCTGTACTGTCCTTTGTATCCAATCGATTGTAAGGCTTCTCGAAGCTGCTGGATACTCTGTTATGCCTGGAGAAACCCATCAATGCTATGGAAAGACTTTTACCCTATGGGATATTGACTCCGATTTGAAGAATCGATACAAAGTGGAAGGATATCACTTTGATGAAGATATTAGATTGATCGAAAAGGTTATTCAAGCTGAAAGAGGCGTTAATCGAAATGAATAATAGGACACTTAAGCCAGCCGAGCCGATCAAATCTCGATATACAATTGATCCAGCCCAATTGAAAAAGAGGGTTGCTGATCTACCTTTTATGAGCTCCGTGCTAATTAAGGATTTACTTCCAAGCATTCCCTCACCAATCTTTCCAGGTGTTGAAGGTATAGAGGCAATTAAAAAGGCAACAAGGAATGCCTTAGAGAAAGTTGATTTTAGTAAAATAAAGCCAGGAGATTCTGTCAACATACTTGCCTCACATCACGGGTTTACCCTTTTGGGAGGCGAGCCCTATGCAGAGATGCTCAAGGTAACTAAAGATATTATTCAAGAAAGAACCGGGACAGATGATATAAGGCTTAGAGCAGGTGTGGGACTAAGGTTTAACGAGACAGAAGAATATATAAAAAGATTTAAATTAGATGAATATTTTAATGGCAAAGCAAAAGGGATGGCACCTGTTGATGAGGGGATTCCGATTAAAACAGAATTTGGAACACTTTATGGATTAAAGCGGGCTTACGATGCAAAGTGGATAGTTCATGCTCATAATAGTGATCTAAGGGAGCTACATAATCACAGACAGATAGATCGAATCTTAAAACCTTTTGCAATGTCTTACGCAAGGATTGAGACCCGTTCGACCTATCATCAAAACTTTGGGCCTAGATCATCCAATATCATCCCTCGTGCCATATTTAATTCTGATTTTGTACAGAGTAAATTTGTCTTTTCCATTATTTTAACAACATCACCCAATGGGATTATGGGGGTTGATGCTGATAACAATCTTTTAAAACAGAATGAAAGAATTACTATAGATTCACTTAGATGGTATGGAAAACTTCTGACACTTTTAAAAGAGATAGACCAATGTATCGCTGTCCTTGATGGTCCATATCCTATTGGATATATGAAGGCAGGTGGTATCGTATTTGATAACTTTTTAGGATTATCAATTGATGAATTCGACCTTGAGCATGGGTGGCCTCCGTTTTCCCGCTATTCAGAGATGTTTTTTGATAATCAAGGGATGCCTTTTGTTAAGGATATCCCACCTTTAAATCCTGCTGTAAAATTCATTGTAAATAATTATTGTTTTATTGGGTATCCAAGTACGTTTTTTGCCCAACATGTCCCGACTATTGTGGTAGGGCATGCTTTGGCAAATCTCATTAATTCATGTCCACAGAATATACAATATATGCGATATAGCGTTATATCTGAAACCTTAGAGGATGCAGTAGATTTTGCCATAAGGGCAAGTGGGACTTCAAACATTATCGCCTTTGATGGTGCTGTAGGTGGGTTTAATTTAACAGAGGCTTTGGCAGATCTGCTAAGAAGAAAGGCACCTGAGGTAGAGGATAAGGTAGAAATGTATCTACTTCCGAAATGGTGTAAACAAAGGAATATTTCATTAAGATAAGGAGAAAAGATTATGAAGCCGATAAATTGGGATAATCTTGGAAAGACCTCTCCAAGAAAGGGTGTTAAAAGAAGTGTGATTTCTGGAGAGAAGGTAATGATGGTGATGAATGAGATTCAACCTGATGCCCCACCAAACCTACATAGCCATACGAGTGAACAGGTCCTCTATATTATTAAAGGAAAGGCAGAAGTAGGGATAGGCGAGCAGAAATGGATTATGGGGCCTGGAGATGTGGTTGTTATTCCATCAAATGTTCCTCATG
Organism: Deltaproteobacteria bacterium; assembly: GCA_037443425.1. Taxonomy (GTDB): domain Bacteria; phylum Desulfobacterota; class BSN033; order BSN033; family UBA1163; genus JBBIOI01. Next base: position 729 of record JBBIOI010000060.1, on the reverse strand, counting down.
TCCTTAAGGTTTTGGGAAACGAGCCTGTTCTTAACCTCGATGTTTTTAGTCCTATTAGAGAAGAATACCTTAAGTGATAATTTATGAAGATGATGGAGAAAGGAATGAACCTAAGGAAGAAACTTTTAGATTCAAAATCCGTTGTTCTGGGGAGCTTTCTTGGGATACCTTCCTCTTCCATAGTTGAGATGCTTGGTTACGCAGGTTTTGACTTCTTGATCCTTGATAATGAACATGGAACTTTTAATATAGAGAGTATTGAAAACTGTCTTCGTGCAGCTAAAAGTCTTAATATTCCAGGGATAGTAAGAGTCCCGAGATTAGATCCCTTTTATGTGCAATCAGCATTAGATATGGGAGCAGATGGGGTTCAAATCCCTCAAATAGATACTCGCTCTCAAGCATTAGAGGCCATTGAGTATTGTCAGTTTCCACCTTCAGGCAAAAGAGGTTTCGGTTCAACAACACGTGCTGCTGGCTACGGATTTTATCCGTTATCTCATCTTAAGGAGATGGCAAAAGAGGATATAGTCATTAGTTTGCAAATAGAGTCACGTGAGGCTGTGGAGAATCTATCTTCAATACTTGAAATAAATAGGGTTGATGTAATCTTTATAGGGACTACAGACTTATCAATTTCTTACGGATATGAGAAGTCTAATGACCCAAGGCTTTTTTCTATTATCGAAAACTTGATTAAAGATATCATCAATGCGGGAAAGGTCCCTG
>JBBIOI010000059.1:0-21202 GCA_037443425.1 Deltaproteobacteria bacterium | reverse complement strand
ATACTTGCATGTGGCGATTTCAGTGGGAGTGAGGAGTTAAAGCAGCGCTACTATTCATCGGATTTTGAAAAGATTCCTGGTTATAATCCTGAATGTCAGGGAGAGGGTCATATAATGGCTATGGAGGTTGGTGCGCGAGTAGTGAATATGGAGGTTTATGAGAGGCCGAACATTAGGTTTATATCTGCGCCGAAAAAGTTGTGGCATGAGCTTTTGCCGAATCATCCATGGCTTATAAAGCTTTATGCAGCAGGAAGCAAATTGTTACCGGAAGGGGTTTTTAAGAGACTTGCAAATCATATTCTTATAACAAGAGGGGCGCCAAATGATGCGTTATATAGAGAAGGTGCTATACTTGTTAATAATTTGGGTGATAGGTTTACAAATGAGTTAGAGGATCCTTCTATACCTATCTCGAAACAACCTGATGGGAGGGCTTATATCGTATTTGATAATTGTGTGGCAAAGAAATTTTCTTCTTGGCCGTACTTTATCTCTACAGCTCCTGGTATTGCATATGCTTATATTCAGGATTATGAGAGGGATGTTCCTGATATTGTTTCAAAAGGGAAGACATTGGAAGAGGCTGTGAAGAATCATCCAAATCCATCAAAGCTTATAGAGACGATAAAGCGGTATAATCGTTTTGTAGCCATTGGGAAGGATGAGGAATTTGGTCGTTGGCCTTTAGGGGATGGTATTATTGAGCCACCATTTTATGTTATGGGTCCAGCAGGTTGTTATATTGGTGTAACAAGGGGTGGGCTTGATATAAATAGAAGATTTCAGGTACTGGATCAGTCAGGAGAGCCAATTTCTGGGCTATTTGCTGCTGGTAGGACTGCTGGTGGATTGATACTGAATGGGCATGGATTGAATCTCTCATGGGCATTTACATCTGGCAGGCTTGCCGGTAAAGAGGCTTCAAAATATGTTCCATGATTATCTAATCCCCGAAGGGGTCTTTGAAAAAAATTATTAAGCCTGTAAACATTGTCATTGCGAGCGAAGCGTGGCAATCCGACGAAGTCGTTGCGAGGACCCCGCACTTGATGCGGGGGACATGGCAATCTCATAGATTCCTCGCTCCGCTTGGAATGACAATCCGATAGAAACCACTTCGGCTTCGACTCGCAATAACAGTCTGTGGTAGTTCAATTTAAAAAAAGATGCTTACGCAAAAAATTTTGACAAAGATTTAGTATTAATGTAAAATTTAGAATGTTGGGGCTGTAGCTCAGTTGGGAGAGCGCATGAATGGCATTCATGAGGTCAGGGGTTCGATCCCCCTCAGCTCCACCAATAAGTATTCAAAGGGTTGTAGGAGAAGATAGAACTTACAACCCTTTTTATTTTACTATGAAGATAAATTTTATCCCTGAGATGTTGACATTCAGATATTTTAAGTGATATTTTAAATAATAAGGTTAAAAATGGCAGAAAAAGATCCGATTGAAATAATAAAAGATCAGTTACAAAGATTGGAGACCCTTTCAGGATTGAGTTATGAAAACGAGCTTTTCAGGCAATGGCAGACCGATACAAAGAGTATACTCGAAGAGATATTTAGTTCGAAATCTGTTCATACCCAAAATTTTTTAGCACTAAGATTTCAAGAGATAAGTGTCAAAGGATTTTCCTCTCCCGAGATTGATAGAATTAACTCGGCCCGATTCAAAAAAGATTTAGAGAATGCCAAAAATATTCTGCAATCTGCCATAAAAGAACTGACCATCGATCGAACCCTTTTTAAGAAAATTCAAACAAAACCTTCTACAATTGAGGTTTCACTAAGAGGTGAATATTATATTTCTTCGGGAGTGAAAAGCCCTGAATTGAGCAAGGCAATTGTTGCTGCTTATGAGGGGACAGGACTTAATCCAATACACGGGAGGGGAAGCCAGGGGAATGAGGATTCAATTTCAAATAGATATGATCAAATTAAAAAAGCCCAATTCTGTATTTATGATTTAACGAAACCTGACGATAAGGAAACCTATTTAGAGCTTGGAATTGCAATCGGTTTAGGGAAAAAGATTATTCTCATCCACGAGAAAGATTCATCTATACCAAAATGGGTAAAATCATTTAAACCCATCCAATACGAAAATCCGTCAGAGATTACTCAGAAATTGAAGAACATAATTTAAAAATCTTAAAAAAGGACATGATAAAATGAATAAGAATTTTGCCTATTACGAGATTAAGGATAAGATTGCATTTGTAACAATAGATCATCCTCCAATGAATGCACTTGACGTTGAAACTAAAGAGGCGATAGGTTCAGTTTTTAAAGAGCTTGAAATGAGAAGTGAAGAGATCAGGGTTGTGATACTTCATGGAGCAGGGGAAAAGGCATTTGCAGCGGGTGCTGATATCAAGGCCTTTTTAGAATTAAACCCTGAGATATCTCAAAAAAGGATCTATAGAAGCCACCAGATATATTCTATGGTTGAAAATTTTGTTTGGCCTGTTATTGCAGCTATTCATGGGTTCTGTTTAGGGGGAGGTCTCGAGCTTGCACTATGTTGCGATATTCGTTATGCAGAAGAGAGTTCAAAATTAGGATTTCCAGAAGTAAATCTATCCATATTCCCGGGCAATGGTGGTATTTGGCGAGCACTTTTCCATTTACCATTAGGCAAGCTCAAAGAGCTTGTGTTTAGTGGAGAGATGATTGATGCAAACGAGGCATTAAATCTTGGCTTGATAGAAAAGGTCGTTCCTGATGGAAAGGTAGTTGAGGAGGCCACAAAGCTCGGATACAAAATTATTGAAAAAGGACCCCTTGGAATAAAGGCTGCAAAAAAGGTCATAAACAGGGCACGCGACCTTTCCCTTGTTCATGAATTAGAGCTTGAAAACGATTTATGGTCAAACCTTACAGCTACAGAGGATATGAAAGAAGGTGCAAGGGCATTTTTAGAGAAGAGAAAACCGAGATTTCATTGCCGTTAAATTTTAACGGCTCAGCGTCTTTTTCCTGTTGGAAATGAAAGCTGCTTCTGGATTTCTGGATACGGAATGCCAAAGTGTTTATATGCCAACTCTGTTGCTTTTCTTCCATTCTGCATTCTTGCGAGAAAGCCGATCTTAAGGAGAAATGGTTCAATCATATCCACTAACGTATCTGTTTCTTCTTGTAATGTTGCTGCAATAGCCTCTAAACCAACTGGCCCACCGTTATAGTAACGAATAATTGTCTCTAAAAATCTTCTATCAAGGCTTGTCAATCCAATCTCATCTACTCCCTCGAGGCGGAGGGCCTCATCAGCAATCTCTTTTGTAATCTTTCCCTCTCCCCTGATCTCAGCATAGTCTCTAACCCTTCTTAAGAGGCGGTTTGAAATCCTTGGCGTACCTCTTGAACGACGTGCTATCTCCTCTGTTCCAGCATCGTCTATTGGAACATCAAGTATTGCTGCAGACCTCTTAACAACCTGACATAATTCCTCTACTGTATAGAAATCGAGATTCCTTAATATACCGAATCTTTCTCTGAGGGGGGCAGATAGAAGACCTGCCCTCGTTGTAGCACCCACAAGTGTAAAACGTTCAAGTTTAAATCTATGACTTCTTGCATGGGCACCTTTGTCAAAGATGAAATCGATGCAGAAATCCTCCATTGCAGGATAGAGAAATTCTTCAACCACTTTTGGTAATCTGTGGACCTCATCTATAAAGAGAATATCACCCCTCTCAAGATGTGTAAGTATACTTATAAGATCTCCCCCTTTTTCAAGGGCCGGTCCAGATGATGTAACAATCCTAACACCCATCTCATTTGCAATTATATGCGCAAGTGTTGTTTTACCAAGACCAGGGGGTGAATGAAAAAGTATGTGATCAAGAGGTTCGCCTCTCTTTTTAGCTGCTTGAATAGCAATATCAAGTGTCTCAACAACTTGTTTCTGACCTATATAATCTGAAAGCCTTTTCGGCCTGAGATCTATATGATCTTCAATCTCCTCGGGCTTTGGTTTTGAATCTAAATCTTTATCTGGATCGATTTTTTTCATTGTTAATACTCAAAATTTAAATCAATGACCCCTTTTGTCCCCTGTAGACCTCTTCAAATAACTCCTCGGGAGTAGAGATATTGGGATTTCTCTGTAATGCCTCGTTTACCAATCTATGCGCTTCACTTACTTTGTGTCCAAGATCCCTTACCAATACCTCTTCCACCTGCCTCTTAAAATCTGTAATCTCCATCTCGTCAGGGACGTGGTCCTCCCTTAGAAGGGCAAATTTACCAACCTTTCCCTGAAGTGTTGCAATAATCTTATCAGCAGTCCTTTTACCTATCCCTTTTAAACTCTCAAGGGTTTTGGAATCCCTCTCTTCTATTGCCCTTGCAATCTTTGAAATGGGCATATTTAAGGCCTTTACTGCTGTTGGAGGACCTATATCTTCAACCGTAATAAATTTTTCAAAAAATTCCTTCTCAGGTTCATAATTAAAACCTATAAGCAAAGGTTTTGGCTGTCTTTCGGTCTGGTGATAATAGATATAGAGTTTTACAATATCACCATCTTCGCCTGCCTTCTTTGTCGCAAAGGTTTTTCGAACAATAGCAGGAAGAAGAATTTCGTATCCAACTCCATTGGCCAATACCACAACTCTGTCTTCTTCCTTCTTTAATAGTTTCCCTTCTATATAGCGAATCATTGCTCCTTAGTAAATCCTCGTTCTACCATCTGAAGTTTTCACTTCTTGAAAGTCCAGTAAGAGCAAGTGCTAATGCATCACCAGCATGGCTTGAGTTTATAGAAACCCTTATTTTAAGGATTTGTTGGATAGCCTTCTTAATCTGCTCCTTATCAGCCCTTCCACTACCTGTAAGGGCGCTCTTTACTTCTGTTGGTTTAACCTCTATTACAGGGATATTCATCTCTTGGGCAGCTAAATATATGACTCCCCTTACCTCTCCAAGCCGGATAGCTGCCTTTGGAAACTGTTTAAGAACAAATACCTCTTCCATAACCAGAATGCCAGGATCCCATTTCTCTAAAATCTTTTTTAAGCCATCATAGATGGTCATCAAACGAATGGGTATAGGAGATCTTGAATCAGTTCTAATTGCTCCCCATTCACAGGCCCTTCCTCCACGATCAAGGCTTTCCACAATTCCAAACCCTGTCATCGATAATCCAGGATCAATTCCAATGGCCTTCAAAAATTTTTCTCCATTTGATGTGAAAAAAGCCACCCAAATTTTTTATTAAGGTGGCTTCTAAGTTAGAAAGTAAGAATTTTAAGCACTTAGACGTTCCATCTCCTCATCAGAGATATCAAAATTTGCATAAACTTTCTGAACATCATCTGAATCCTCAAGACTTTCCATCAATTTTAGCATCTGTTCAGCTTCCTTACCCGAAAGCTTAACCGTTGTCTGAGGGATCATTGTAACCTCTGCATAATTGTATTTAATCCCAGCATCTTCTATTGCCTTTTTAACCTTTTCAAAGCTTAAAGGATCTGTTGTCACTTCAAAATCCTTTCCAGTATCCTTAACATCAAGGGCACCTGCATCTAATGCCACCTCTATCAATTTGTCTTCGTCAGTAGAAGATTTGTCAATAAGTATTAGGCCCTTCTTTTCAAACATCCACGATACACAACCTGCTTCGCCAAGACTACCATTGTATTTTGAGAATAGATGCCTTACATCCGCAACCGTGCGATTTTTGTTATCTGTCAAAACCTCAAGCATCATAGCAACCCCACCAGGACCATAACCCTCATAAATTAAATCCTCATAATGGGTGCCTTCAAGCTCTCCTGTTCCCTTTTTAATAGCCCTTTCTATGTTATCTTTAGGCATGTTTTCAGCCTTTGCTGCATTTACTGCTGCTCTAAGTCTTGGATTTGAGTTAATATCACCTCCACCCAGACGTGCAGCAACCATAATCTCTTTTATAAGTTTGGTAAAGATTTTTCCTCTTTTAGCATCTGCTGCTCCCTTTTTTCTTTTTATTGTGCTCCATTTTGAATGGCCTGACATATTCTCTCCTATTCCTTTTGAAATTTAATTTAATGGTGGGCGCTACTGGATTTGAACCAGTGACCTCCTGCGTGTGAAGCAGGCGTTCTCCCCCTGAACTAAGCGCCCTTCAATACAATATTTTATAAGACCATTTAAAAATGTCAACCCCACCTGTCAGTTTTTCGAGAATCGATTAGCACAGGCTCAACTTCACAAAGCAGTGCCTTAAAAACAGGAAATCCTGATATTGGATCACGATTTTCAAAATCGGTTAACTCATTCACATTTGCCTCTCTCCATTCTTTAGGCTGAATAGGACTTCCACCACCCATGTTTGCCTCAATTACGCCTTTTAGGATTATATCAGTAACTTTTGCATAAAAAAGGACTCTTCCTCTTGGTGTCCTAACCCAGACTTTATCTCCATCCTTGATCCCCCTTTTTTCAGCATCTTCAGGGTGTATTAATATATTTGGTTTATCCTGTAGTCTTAGAAGTCCTGGTATATTGAGATGTTGACTTCTAAATGTTGATTGGATTCTACTTCCTGTTGTGAGGACAAGTGGAAACTCTTTTAACAATTGAGGAGAGTTTATTGGTCCTTCATATGGTTCATTATAAACGGGTAGTGGTTCATATCCATATCTTTTAAGGAGGTTAGAAGATATCTCAAACTTCATCGACGGGGTTTCAAATCCGGGTTTTCCATCTCTCCTTATAAGACCGTTTTTATATTTCTCATAAACCATATGGGGATTGGGTAATGGTATGCCATAGGGCTCAGATTTTAATCTTTCGATAGATATATCTGATTGAGAAAAAACAAATTCAAGCATATCCTTCTCTGTCTGAGGGAATTTATCCCCATAGCCTAACCGTTTTGCCAGACCTGCAAGTATAAGATAGTCATTTTTTGACTCAGCCAAAGGAGGGATAATCATATTTCGAAAAGATATATGGCCTGGGTAACGTTTATAAGAGGTAATCTCATACATTGTAGTAGCTGGAAGAACCACATCCGCATATAAGGCTTCATTTGTTAGAAATCGATCAATCACTATTAAACAATCTAACGATTCAAAACATCTTCTCCATAGTTTTGGATTTGGATATGATGTAATAATAGAACTACCAAGGATGATAAGACCCTTAATAAAATAAGGGTCTCCTTCTAAGATAGCCCTTGGAATCTCCATAAAATGACCACTCTTATTGATGTCACAAAATAGAGGGTATCGATCTTGGCCTATTGGCTTTTTCCCTGAGGGTGGATCTATTCGATTCCTACGGAGTTTTGAAGGTTGAGGCATTCTAAAGACAAGACCTCCTGGTCTGTCAAGATTACCACTTAATGCCCAAAGGCTTAATATTGCCCTGATATTCTGAACTCCACTATTTGTATATTCAAGGCCTGTGTGAAGGAGTAAAGTAGTTTTTGGTGAACTTATTTCATTTGTCAGTTCTTCGATTATATCGCTATCTACCCATGTTATTTTTTCCACCTCTTTAGGTGGAAAATTTTTTACATATTCTCTAAACTCAATTAGTCCGTGTATCCAGTCATCTGCAAAGTCCGTATCGTATAAACCTTTTTCGAACATCAGATTAGCAATTCCTAAAGCCAATGCACCATCGGTTCCAGGTCTTATTCCTATCCATTGATCAGCAATCCTTGCAGTATATGTTTTTATTGGATCTATAACTATGACCTTTGTCCCTTTCTTCTTAGCGTCGACAATCTTTTTCATATAAATAGGGGGAGAATCGGTTGCGGGATTTGCTCCCCAAACAATTATACGTTTGGCATTATCTAAATCAGGAAAGATGCGGTCATAGGGGACACCAAATGTGGTCAAAGGTGCAAGGACTCTATGAGAGTTGTTACATAACGAGCTACAACTGAATGTATTTGGTGATCCCAGAGGAAATAGAAAACCCAAGCTTATTGGATCATGTCCCCCTGTTGAGAACATGTCTATTAAAGATTGCTCGAAACCTCCCCTTCCTGAGTATATTGCCATTGCATGTGGTCCATATTTATCAACTATATCCTTTATAAGTTTTGTCATTAAATCATAGGCTTCATCCCATGAGATGTTCTGGAATCTTCCTTCACCTCTATTTCCAATCCTTTTCATAGGGCTCCTGAGCCTGTCTGGTGAATAAACTATTTCTGAGGAGTGAATCCCTCTTGTGCAGACGATTCCAAGGGGATGTTCCTTTTGAGGTTTAATTTTTTTAATCCTTTCGTTCTCAATCAGGATCTCAACACCACATCCTGAAGGGCATATTCCACATAACCCCTTTACCCAATTTTCATCCTTAGACATTTAAAACCTCCATAGCTAAATTTATTCGAGCCTTTTAGACCATTAATTTTTATAACAGAGATATATTTAAAAAGCTAATACCCTTTGGGTTCGTAAAAAGGCATCCCAGACTGTCATTGTGAGGTGAAACCTTATCCCGAATGAAACGAGGGAACTATATTTGAGATTGCCACGTCCCCCGCATCAAGTGCGGGGTCCTCGCAACGACTTCGTCGGATTGCCTCGCACCCTTAGGGCTCGCAATGACTGTTAAAAAAGTTATTTCGAACCCTACCTTCCCAGTCTTTCAAAGACTTTTTGAGAGCTCCATTAAAAAGATTGACAAGAAAAGTAGCGGGTTTATAATAGGAAAAATAGATTTCTATACCTTGATTGAAAACAGGATAAGAGAAGATTAAATGTATATAAAAAGGGACTATTATGAAGATATTAAGCTATTTAATAGCAATACAATCCTATTAGCCACAATCCTTTTCTTCATATTCCTTCTGGTGTTGCCTTGGCTAATTAAAAAATATCATTTTTTAGGCCTATCCATCTATATGGTTAATTTAATCACTATCCATGCAATCGTAGCTATTGGTCTAAATATTCTTGTAGGGTATACAGGTCAGATATCTCTTGGGCATGCTGGTTTTTTTGCTATTGGGGCTTTTGTATGTGTAATTCTTGTTTCTAAGCTGAATTTCCCTTTGTGGCTTTCTTTGCCTATTTCGGGGTTCATTTCTTCAGGTTTCGGGTTCATCTTAGGACTTCCTGCACTCAGGTTGAAAGGACCTTATCTTGCGATTGCAACACTTGGCTTTGGAATGACAATTACTACAATTATCAAACATACAGAGTTCTTCGGAGGAAGAATGGGTATTCAGGCTCCGAAATTATTCCTTTTTGGAAAACAGATGGGCGATTTACATTATTATTATCTGATTATCGTTATTGCTATCGTTTTGACTGTAGGAGCGGTAAAATTGACAAGAACAAGGGTTGGTCGTGCATTTATCGCAATACGCGACAGTGACATAGCAGCAGGGGCAATGGGAATTAATCTTACCTATTATAAGACCTTAGCCTTTTCTGTAAGCGCCTTTTATACTGGTATTGGAGGAGGGCTCTATGCATTCGTTATTGGATTTATAAATCCTGAAAGTTTTCACCTCGTGATGTCAATTACATTTCTGGCAATGGTTGTAATAGGGGGTCTTTCATCTATTATGGGTTCTATTTCAGGGGCTGCCCTTATGACATATCTCGACATAAAACTTCAGGCTATTCAAGATATTCCGGCTATAGGTCCACTATTTATAGACTTTTCTCGAAAATATATGAATGTCGCAGGGATCTCTAATGTTGCCATTATTATTTATGGATTAATAATGATTCTTATAATCCTTTTTGAACCTTTGGGAATATTTGGTTTATGGATAAGGTGTAAACGTTATTGGAAGACATGGCCTTTTTAGAAAATTATATAGAATCGAGATAATTAAATGTTAGGACAACTAATCATAACTGGTTTTGCATCAGGTGCATGTTATGCACTATTAGCAATTGCAATGGTAATTATTTATAAGACTTCTGAAGTATTAAATTTCGCTCAAGGTGAAATGGCCATGATAAGTGCCTTTGTGACATTTACCCTTCTTGATGGCTACAATGTCCCATTTCATTTTGCTATCATTATTACATTCCTTTTTGCTATAGGTCTTGGGATCTTCTTTGAGATGGTATTCATAAGAAGGACAAAAGAACCAAATGTATTAGGACTCATTATTATTACCCTTGGTTTCGAGATGATACTTATGGGGTTTGCTGGATGGAAATGGGGGCCTGATCAGAGGTCAATTCCTTTTCCCATTTCAAATATAGAGACATATAATTTCAATGGGTTAGTCATTAGTAAGATCAATTTTTGGACAATCCTTATAACACTTTCTGTTATGTTCATACTTTTTATCTTTTTCCGTTACACAAAATTGGGAGTAGCCATGAGGGCAACCCAACAGAATCGTCTGGCAGCAAAAATAATGGGGATTCGAACAAGATGGATAATCTCATTTACCTGGGCCTTGAGTTCACTTATAGGATCAATAGCAGGAATATTAATAGCTGCACTTGGTGTCCTTGATCCTCCTATGATGATGGATCCCCTTCTAAAAGGTTTCTCATCTGCAGTATTGGGTGGTATGACGAGTCTTTTAGGTGCACCCTTAGGTGGAGCTTTGCTTGGGGTCATTGAAAGCCTTTTTGGTGGATATGTATCAATTTCTTTCAAATCCGTTGTAGCATTTGCAGTAATTGTAATTATGTTATGCCTAAGACCGAGTGGGATCCTTGGAAGACATTATATCAAAAAGGTTTAGGTCTGAAGGTTTGTAGTTCGGTTAATAGACTTAAATTAGAAAGGAGGGCTAATATGGTTAAAAAAATTTTTATCACTCTTCTTTTTGCTTCTATTATTGTTTCAATTGTTCCAAAGGCCTCTTTGGGACAGAAGGTTCGAGGAGTTACTGATACAGAGATTCTTGTAGGGCAATGGGGACCACAAACAGGTCCTGCTGCTGGATGGGGAGCTGTTGCTCGAGGTACTGATCTACTCTTCAAGATTATAAATGAAGAAGGGGGGATACATGGAAGAAGAATTAAGTATTTTCTCCGAGACGATTCCTATCAGCCTGCAAAGACCAAGGCTATAGCCAAGGAATTTGTTGAGGATATTGGTGTCTTTGCGGTCATTGGAGGTGTTGGGGTAGCAACAGGAATGTCAGTAAGAGATTACCTAATGGAGAATAATGTATTCTGGTTTGGTCCTGTTACAGGTGTTTATGAATGGATAAGGCCTTTTCAAAAGTATCTATTTGCACTTTATCCACTTTATGACGATGAGATTTATACCTTAACTGAATATTTCTATGAGAAATTGGGACTTAAGAAGATTTCTGTTTTTTATCAAAATGACTCTTATGGGAAACAGGGGCTGATGGGTGTGGAGCGTTATCTAAAGGAGAGAAATACAAGTGTGGTTGAAAAGGTTTCCGCAGAAGTAACGGACCGAGATCTAAGTACACATGCGCTGAAGTTGAAAGAATCGGGTGCTCAGGCCTCAATTATGATTACAAATCCTGCTCATGCTGCGTTACTTTTGATGGAGTGTGCCAAGATTGGCTTTAGGCCTCAATGGGGAACAAGTAATACGCTTTCTGATGCACCATTTATGCTTCAGATAACAAAAGGTCTTTGGGCAGGGATGATACATTCAAACTTTATAGAGGATCCAGATTCAGACCATCCCCTTATGGTTAAATATAGAGAATATCATAAAAAATTTGCTCCAAAAGAGAGATGGGGAATATTCTATATAGCTGGGATTCTATTTGCTGAGCCTTTTGTCGAAGGTTTAAAGAGGGCTGGAAGAAATTTAAATCACGATACATTGATGAAGGCACTTGAAAGCCTAAAAGATTTTAAAGGGATTGGTGGCCCCATAAGCTATAGCCCCAATGATAGACAGGGGGCTAAACATCTATGGTATGGAAAGGTTCGATCTGATGGAAAGATAGAAAAGATCACAGATTGGATAAGAGTCACAAAATGGTAGATAATAACAGAGATTTTCTAAGGGTTGAGGGTCTTACAATCTCTTTTGGCGGTATTCGAGCTTTGAGTAATATAGATTTTGAAGTTAAAAAAGGAGAGATCTATTCTATTATTGGTCCAAATGGTGCAGGAAAGACAACTATATTTAATTGTATAACAGGCATTTATAAACCTGAAGGTGGAAGGATATTTTTTAAGGGAGAAGAGATTACAGGACTTAGACCATGGGAGATTGCAAAAAAGGGAATTGCCCGTACATTTCAGAACATAGAACTTTTTTCTCATATGACAACAATGGATAACCTTATGCTTGGTCGTCATATTCATATGAAGACAGGGGTATGGAAAGGTGCAACTTTTCTCACAAGGCATTCAAAGGCTGCCAGGGAAGAGATATGGCATCGTAGAAAGGTTGAAGAAATTATCGACTTTTTGGAGCTTCAATCTGTAAGGAACCAATTTGTTATAAATCTCCCTTATGGAACCCGAAAACTTGTAGAGCTTGGCCGAGCATTAGCCCTTGAGCCCGAATTGATTCTGCTCGATGAACCATCTGCAGGTATGAACATGGATGAAAAAGGGGATCTTATCTTTTCAATCCAGGATATAATAGATGAGTTTGGTATCACAATTGTTCTTGTTGAACATGACATGAATCTTGTAATGGATATTTCTAATAGGGTTCTGGTTTTAAATTTCGGACAGAAGATCGTAGAGGGTTTACCTGAAGATATAAAAAGAAACCCCGAGGTCTTAAAAGCCTATTTGGGTGAGGAAAAAGAGATTGCTTAAGGTTAAAAATATTGAGACATTCTATGGTCTAATTATGGTCATTAGAGGCGTTTCGTTTGAAGCAGAAGAGAGACGAATCTCTTGTATCCTCGGGCCAAATGGAGCAGGCAAGACAACCATCCTTAAAACCATAATGGGTCTTATAGAAGATCAACCTGATAAAGGGATGATAGAATTTATGGGAAAAAGGATTGATAGGAGAGATCCAGAGCAGATCGTACGCCTGGGGATCTCTTTTGTTCCTGAAGGAAGGGAGATATTCCCTGAATTAGATGTTGACGAAAATCTAAGGCTCGGGGCTTATGTGAGGATTGACAAAAAGGGTATTAAAGAGGACTATGAGCGTGTAGTGTCTTATTTTCCAATACTTCTGGAGAGAAGAAGACAACTTGCAGGAACACTTAGTGGAGGAGAACAGCAGATGTTGGCTATTGGAAGGGCATTGATGGCAAGGCCCAAACTCCTTATGCTTGATGAGCCCTCGCTTGGCCTTTCACCGATCCTTGTTCATGAGATTTTTAGAATCATAAAAACGATTAATAACGAAGGAGTAACAATTTTACTTGTCGAACAAAACGCAAAGATGGCCTTAAAGATTTCAGATTATGGTTTTATCCTTGAAAACGGCAGGATTGTTGCCTCTAACAAACCAGAAATCCTTCTTCAGGATGATGATGTGAAAGAGTTCTATCTTGGTATTAAAACCGAGCAGTCATTAAAAGGTTATCAGAGATGGAAAAGAAAGAAACGATGGAGGTAGCTAAAGATTAAGAATGATTCTGATGTGATAAAAAAGGACACCAAGATAGATTGTTGTGATGAAAAAGATCAATATTTTAACCACCTTAAATTTGCTATGCAGGCACAGCAGGACCAATGAGAGTGATACAAGACAAAATTTCCAGATCCAAAAATTGTCTCCTAAGATATTGATAACCGAATAAACAACAGGATTTAGTTCCCAGCCACCATAGTCTAAGATTATTAACGTAAAAAAGGCATCTAATATATTTAAACCTGCTACAAGAATAAGCAAAAATAACATACCAGGATGATAGCGGTCCACATACCCACCCCTTTCTCTGTCCTCCTTTCTCCTGAAAGACCTCCTTCTGCCCCACAAGGTATATTTACTGAGGAGGGGGGTTGGTTTCTGTCTTCGATCTTTAATGGTACGTCTATCAAATTGCATAAACTTTTTCAATCTGAGCGGTATAACTTCTCAATGATATCCTTGTATGCCTCGTTTATAAATTTTCTCTTCACCTTCATGGTTGGAGTTACTTCTCCATCTTCTTCATAAAGCCTTTTTGGAATTATTGCAAATTTTTTTATCTGCTCAACCTGGGCAAGTGTCTTATTCACTTTATCTATCTCTTTTTGAATCAACTGTTTGATCTCCGTAGCCTGGGTCAGGCTTGCATAAGTTCCAAATTGGATCTTATGGTCTTGTGCATATTTAATCACATTCTCCTCATCGATTGCAATCAGGGCAACAAGGTATTTTCTTCTGTCTCCAATTACAATGGCATCATTTATATAAGGACTGAATTTTAATTGGTTCTCTATGTTCTGAGGTGAAATATTCTTCCCGCCTGCAGTGATGATTATATCTTTTTTCCTATCTGTAATCTTAAGAAAACCATCCTCATCTAATTCGCCTATATCTCCTGAGTGAAGCCATCCATCTTTAATTGCCTCCTCGGTTGCCTTTTCATTTTTAAAATATCCTTTAAATACCCCAGGACTTCTAACAAGTATCTCACCATCCTGGGCAATCCTTACCTCAATGCCAGGCAGTGGTTGACCAACTTTACCTATCTTTACATTTTTTAGTCGACTAACTGTGGTAACCCCTGTCCCCTCTGTCTGTCCATATCCTTCTATTAAAGGTATGCCCAATGCATTAAAAAATTTAAGAACATCCGGTGAGATTGGTGCTGCTCCTGAGATGGCAAGTTTTGCCCGATCAAATCCCAATCTCTCTTTAAGCTTTCTAAAAACAGTAAGATAGGCAAAAGTATAAATAGCTTTTAAATAAAAAGGGATGGATTTATAGTTTAATTTTAGGGAAGCATATTTCAAACCAATTCCCATACAGAGTTTAAATAGTTTTCTCTTAAACCATGTTGCATCTGACATCCGAATCATAATGGCTGATGCATATTTTTCCCAAATTCGAGGGACTCCATAAATAACCGTAGGAGAGATCTCTCTCATATTTTCCATTATTGTATCAGTACTCTCTACAAAATTCACAATAGTTCGGTATCTTATGTTTATCATTACAGTAAAAAGCTGTTCAAATATGTGACAGAGTGGAAGAAAGGAGAGGGTTTCATCCGAGCTTGACATTGGTATAGACCCAACCATTGCCTCACTCATAAATAGAAGATTTGAATGGGTAAGCATAGCCCCTTTTGGAGGACCTGTTGTTCCAGATGTATAAATAAGTAATGCAAGATCATTGGGCTTGATCTCATTTAGCCTTCTTTCAAAAAGGTCTGGATTCTTTTTGTCAAATTGCCTTCCTAATTCTAAAAGATTTTCAAAACTCATGAGCATAGGGTCATTGTATCTTTTAAGCCCTTCCATATCAATGACAAAAACCTTTTCAAGCCCTGGGGCTTGATTTCGAAATCTTAATACCTTATCAAATTGCTCTTCATTTTCCGCAATATAGAACCTTGAACCAGAATCATTGACAATATAGCAACACTGTTCAGGGGAATTAGTTGTATAGATACCTGTTGTTACACCGCCAGCACACATAATACCAAAATCAGAAAATACCCACTCAGGTCGATTTTCACATATGATTGAGACACATTCTCCCTTTTTTAAACCAAGGGATAAAAGGCCCATTGCGACGCATCTAACCTTTTCACCATATTGAGCCCAAGTAATATCCTTCCAGATTCCAAACTCTTTTTCTCTAAGGGCAACCCTGTCTGGATATTCTTTTAAGTTTTTATAAAAATAGGTAAGCAGGGTCTCATCTGACATAAAAAAATCTCTCTCAGAATGGATATCTCCCAATCTTTATCACATAATCTGCGATCTCTCTTCTTAGGGCAACTGTATTAGTGGGTAAGAAACGTGTTAATTTTTTAAGAGAGGAAAGGTAGGTCCTTAGTGTATCGCCTTCGGAAATTGCTGATAAGATATTTCTGGCATAATCTTCTATTCTTCCGAATGCATCATTTACATAGACTTTAACCATTTTCTTTTGAACATCTGCCCTCTCATCACAGGATTTTTGCGTTGATTTCATAGCTCTCAACAGTCCACTTTCCATTGCAAAGATTTCTATGATCATATCACTCATAAATCCAAGAATCTCCTGCTGTTCAGAGAGATTTGTTAGATATTTTCTAAAAGCCAATCCAGAGGTGAAAAGCATTATCTTCTTTGCCATTTCAACCATTTCTTTTTGAAGGGAAATTGTATTATCATCAGCCTCTATATTTGGTTTAAGGCTGAAGATCTCTATTGCAATCTTTTCTGCTTCCTCAAAAAAAGGAAGACGATTCTTCATCGCCTTTTTGATTAACATATCCATTATTAAAAGGCGGTTTATCTCATTTGTTCCCTCCCAGATTCTATTAATACGAGAATCACGATAATAACGCTCAGCCGGATAATCTTGAATATATCCATAACCCCCATGAATCTGAAGCACCTCATCCACAATATAGTCCAGGACCTCTGAAGAATAGACCTTATTGATGGAACCTTCGATAGCATATTCCTCAATTTCTTTAGCCATTTGAACTCCAGAATCATCTGTATTGGGGTCTATATCCTTAAGGGCTTTATCCATCATTCCCGCCGTCCGATAAATCATGCTCTCCATTATGTAAATTTTTATGGCCATCTCAGCGATCTTATGTTTGATTAGACCAAACTCACATATTGGCTTTTGAAATTGAATCCTCTTCTTTGCATAACTAACTCCGTCCTGAAAAGCGGTCTTTGATGAACCAAGACAGCCACCACCCAATTTAAAACGTCCAATGTTTAAGGTATTGAAGGCAACAATATGTCCCCTTCCTATCTCTCCCAGAACATTTTCCACTGGAACCTTGGCATCTGTAAAGATCAAAGCCCTCGTAGAAGATCCCTTCATTCCCATCTTCTTTTCTTCTTCATCCACAGAGACACCTTCAAAATTCCTTTCAACTATAAAAGATGTAAACTTATCTCCATCCACCTTGGCAAAGGTGATGAAGAGGTCAGCAAATCCTGAATTTGAGATAAACTGTTTTTGACCATTAAGTATATAGTACCTTCCATCTGGGCTAAGCATTGCAGTAGTCTTAGCATTAAGGGCATCTGAGCCTGCCTCGGGTTCTGTGAGTGCATATGCAGTAATGATATCTCCTGTTGCAATCTTAGGAAGATATTTGCTTTTCTGTTGAGGATTTCCAAAGAATATTATTGGAAAGGATCCTATACTTGTATGTACAGAATAAGCAACCATGAAGCCTCCTCCACCTTGAGAAAGCTTCTCTGTGATTAGAATAACACTCACCTTATCAAGATTCTGTCCACCATACTTCTCTGGGATTTCACAGGAAAGAAATCCAAGTTGACCTGCCTTTTTGACCAGGGCTGGTAAAACCCCTTCTTTTTGAGCCTCAATATCTTCATACAAGGGCTGTACCTCACCAGAAATGAATTCAGCTGCTGCGTTTGCCATGAGCCTCTGCTCTTCAGTAAAATCCTCAGGCGTAAAAATCTCTTGCAAGGATACTGACCTCAATAAAAATTCTCCGCCTCTAATCATAACTTCGATTTCCCCCCTACTTATTTTTCATCTTTTCTTGGTTAATCGATCTTCTCAAAAATGGCTGCTGCGCCCATACCACCACCAATACACATGGTTACAAGACCATAACGAGCATTTCTACGTCTCATTTCATAGATTAGTGTGGTAGTCAATTTTGCTCCTGTGCACCCAAGTGGGTGTCCCATTGCAATAGCGCCTCCATTCACATTTAGGATATCTGGATTTAGCCCCAGTTCTCTTATTACATATATGGATTGTGAGGCAAATGCCTCGTTTAGCTCGATTAAACCTATATCTTCAAGTTTTAGACCTGCCTTTTTTAAGGCCTTTGGAACAGCATAGACTGGCCCAACACCCATTATCTCTGGTGGGACCCCTGCTACGGAAAATGATCTGAACAGTGCCAAAGGTTTTATACCCATAGAGCTTGCCTTCTTTTCTGACATCAAGATAGTAATTGCTGCTCCATCGCTTGTTTGTGAAGAATTTCCTGCAGTAACTGTTCCATTTACTTTAAAAACAGGTTTAAGGGAGGCCAGTGCTTCAATTGTTGCATCAAATCTAACACCTTCATCCCTTTCAAAGGCTACCTCTTTAATTTCTATTCCACCATCCCCTCTTATCTCCTTTATTTTAGCAAAAACAGGAACTATCTCCTCTTTAAATCTTCCTTCCAGGATAGCGCGAGAGGCCTTTTTATGGCTGAGAAGTGCAAACAGATCCTGTTCTTCCCTTGATATTCCAAAGCGCTCTGCAATATTTTCAGCAGTAAGTCCCATAGAGGTATAGGCTTGAGGATAATTTTCGACAAGGTAGGGATTTGGTGAAGGGGTAAGACCCATGATCGGAACTTGGCTCATAAATTCAACCCCACCGGCCATAACAACATCGGCTTCCCCAACTTTTATTTCATAAGCCCCTGTAGCAATAGCCTGAAGACCTGAAGAGCAGAATCGGTTAACTGTTTGGCCAGGAACGGTGTATGGAAATCCAGCCCTAAGTGCTACAACCCTTGCAAGGTTTAAACCCTGATCAGATTCAGGAAAGGCACAGCCGAGGATAATATCATCTATATCTTCTGGCATAAGCCCAGGGACTCTTGAAACAGCCTCTTTTATTAATACTGCTGTCACATCATCAGGTCTTGTATCTTTGAGCATACCCCTTGGTGCCTTGCCAACCGCTGTCCTCACTGCTGATACAACAACTACTTCATTCATAAAAGACTCCATTCTTAATTTCTAAGTGGTTTTCCAGTTTTTAACATATGTTCTATACGTTTCTGTGTCTTTGGCTCTCCACAGAGACTCAGAAAGGTCTCCCTTTCCAGGTCTAAGATATATTGTTCCGTAACCTCGGTATTGTCAGGGAGATTTCCACCTGAAAATACATATGCCAGTTTTTTCCCGAGATATTCATCATATTCAGTTATATAGCCGCCCTCTTTCCTATAGAAGAGACCCATCAGAAATAGTGCATACCCCTTCTCTCCAAGGATCTTAAGCTTTTTAGGTAGAGGTGGACGAAAATTTTCTTCAATCATATTAAGAACATTCCTCTTCGCATCATGTATTAGATAATCTCGATTAATCGTGATTAAATCGGTTGCCCTCATATAGCCAAGCCTTTTTGCCTCTTTTGCACTTGTTGAAACCCGCGCCGTGGCAACCGTTTCAAATGCCTTACGAACAAATGGGAAATGGTCTACTTCAACATCCTCCGGGATCGACTCTATAGAACGTATAAGCATCTCTTTTATGCCTCCACCCGCAGGTATAAGTCCAACACCCATTTCAACAAGCCCCATATATGTTTCTGCCAGGGCCCTTATCTTGTGACAAGAAAGGCATATTTCACATCCTCCAGCAAGTGTCATTCCAAAAGGGGCAGCTACAATTGGTTTGTCAAAATATTTTATCTCCATTAAAAGATCCTGAAATGATTTAACATAGCGTTCTATCTCATCCCAGTTTTCATTCTGTATCTCAAAAAGGATTAGCGAAAGATTTGCACCTGCACAAAAGTTCTCGCCTTGATTTCCAATAATCATGCCGTCAAACTTTTTCTTCACCTCATCGAGAGAATTTCTGATCATCTGAATTGTGTTGGGACCTATTGTATTCATCTTTGAATGAAACTCAAGACACGAAACACCATCACCAATATCAATAAGGCTTGCTTCTGGATTAGAGACTACCACCCTTTTCTGATCCTTAAGGCTTGTAAGGATAATAATCTCTGGCCTTTCTTCAACCATTTGATAATTGTTTGAGAAGATATCAAAATAAAGTATTCTTCCGGCCCTTTTTTCATAAAAACTTGAGTAACCTTTACTTAATAGCTTCTCCACAAGTTCAGGAATCTTTTCACCCTCCTTCTCCATCCTTTTAACAGACAATTTAAGACCTATAGCATCCCAGATTTCAAACGGACCAATTTCCCAGTTATATCCCCAGCGCATAGCCCTATCAATATTTAATATATCGTCAGAGATTTCAGGTATCTTTTCCGAGGAATATATCAGGGTCTTTTTCAAGATATTCCATGCAAACTCGGCTCCACGATCCTGGCTCGTAATAAGAACCTTGATCCTTTCTCTCACATCTTCTATATTTTTAGCCATTTCTATAGAAGGGAAACTTACCTTTTCAGGAGGCCTATAGCTCAGATTCTCATAGTCTAAAACGAGTGTCTCTTCTTTTTCTCCTTCTTTTATCTTTTTATAGAAACCCTGCTTAGTCTTTTGTCCAAGCCATCTGTTATTTATCATTACCTGAACAAACGTAGGAAATAGAAAATACTCCCTTTCTCCCTCAGGTAGATTTTCATAAAGATTCTTTGATCCCTGAAACATTACATCAAGACCAACAAGATCAGCAAGTCTAAATGTAGCAAGCCTTGGCCTTCCCATTGCTAAACCTGTTATATAATCGACCTCCTCAATCTTATATCCCTCATCTATCATTGTTTTAATGGTTATTCCGATTGAGTAGGCACCTATTCTATTGGCAATAAAATTTGGTGTATCCTTTGCATGAACTATCCCTTTTCCTAAAACCCTTTCGCCAAAATCTGCTATCTTTTGGATAACGTCTTTTGATGTAAAAGGTGTAGGGATGATTTCAAGCAGTTTCATATATCTTGGCGGGTTAAAGAAATGGGTACCTAAAAATCTCTCTTTAAAATCGTTTGTTAACTCCTCGCACATCTTACTTATAGAGATACCCGATGTATTGGAACTTACGATTGCCTCATTTTTTAAAAATGGTTGTATTTTCTTAAGAAGCCCCTTTTTTATATTCAAATCTTCTACAACAGCCTCAATTACCCAGTCGGCTTGAGAGATCCAGGAAAGATTATCTTCAAAATTTCCGCAGGTTATTAATTCAACATCATCTTTCAAATATATTGGAGATGGAGTTATCTCCAGAATCCTCTTTTTTCCCAAAAGGGAGAAACGATTTCTAACCTCAGGGCTTTCAAGACTCAGGCCCTTCATTAACTCTTCACTGGTTAATTCAGAGGGGATAATATCTAAGAGGAAAGATGGTATTCCAATATTTGCGAAGTGGGCCGCGATTGCACTTCCCATAACGCCAGCCCCCAGAACAGCTACTTTTTTTATCATATATTTCATCGATCCATCCCTTTTTACTTTTTATTGATTTACTAATTTATTATTAAATTTATCCCTTTGTCAATCAATTT
>JBBIOI010000058.1:0-21262 GCA_037443425.1 Deltaproteobacteria bacterium | reverse complement strand
TTTGATCGTTTGAATGAACAATCCCTTATCAAACGTTTAACTTCAAGAATCGAGATGTTGGGCTACCATGTAATACTGGAAAAAGAACAATCAACAGCTTAATTTATGCTGTATTTACGTGTTAAATCATTCACTCCATACAGCCTGAAAAAAATCTTATTGCCCTCCTTCTCAACATCAAAACCAAACTTATCCGGATGAAAAGCCTTTGCATTAGCCATTACATTTATCACAAATCCACCCGGGTCCCAACCAACCCAACCAAGGGTTAAACGATAAACCCTCTTTTCTCTTACAGCCCTAATCTGTTGCCAATCTGGATTTTTATAGACATCCTCTGGCCTGTATTTCCCAAAACCATGAAGAATTATTATTTGAGGATTCCAGTGAACCAGGTCCTCAAGGCTTACAGTATACCAGGCCTCTTTGCTTCCACGGGCTACGTTTTTTCCTCCAGCAAGATCTAAAACATCAAAGTACCCTATCGTTTTTAGTAAATCAAAAGCAAAGGCTTGATATACGGATGGCCTTTCATGCTCTAAAATCTTTGTGGTGACAGAGGTTATATCCGATAATCTATGCTCAAGATAATGCCTAGTTTCTAAACCTCTCTTTTCTTCCCCGATAATCTTTGCAATAATATTGACTATATCAAAGCTTACCCTGTTTCTCGGTGGAGGATGAATCCTTACACATACAACAGGGATGCCTGATGCTTCATAAATTCTATTGGCTATTTCAGAATCATCTGTTCTAATAAAAATAATATCTGGCCTAAGCTCAACAATCCTCTCAATACTCATTGTCCCTTTTGAAGTACTTCCAACTTCAGCTATCCCCTTAATCTTTGGAAACACCCTCTCAAGTATCGGACATTTTTTACTGTCGCTATCCAATCCTACTATTTTCTCATTCGCTCCCAATGCAAATAAAACCCTTGTTGCCTCTGGCCACAAACTGATCACCTTGTCAATCTTCCCTTTTATCTTTACTTCTCTTCCGGCTTGATCAATAAATTTAAAATTTCTCTCCTTCTCATACCTCATACCCAAAAGCAATAGTCCAAACTGAAAGTAGGAAAAATATTAAAATTATCCTTTTCATCAAACATCCACCTCCATCCCCATTTCTCTTATAATCCTTGTCGTTAAGTGAAGCATATTTACAAACTCTAAATCATCATATCTTCTTACAATTACCTCTGAGGACTTTACCCCCCATGAGCTCTTTTGCCAGGCTTCAGCCCTGTGAACATGTACACCCATATGTATGGCCCTATTTCCACCAGCCATAACCCATAAAGGAAGAAGCTTTGGATCATTCATCATCCCTCCAAACGATATATCTACATTCCGTAATATAAGCCTCGCTATCGCTCCAATTTTTGCAACCTCAAAGGGATTCGTAACAGGCTTATCCTGAAACCCCGTCCCTTTAATTGGATTTAATCCAGTAATACAAACATGGCTCAGGTTCTTAAAGCCCTTTAGCCAAAAAAGATGCCTTATATAATCCTCGTAACTCCCGCCGATTCCTACCATCACTACACTTGTAAGCCCCATACCAATCCTGTCTATTTCCTCTGCCAGACACATCCTTGCCTCAAGATTATCTCCTGGCTTTATTACTCTAAAAAGCTCTGAATTTATCGTTTCAAGGGAGCTACAAATTTCCTTAACTCCAAGTTCCCTTAATTTAATCAGATCATCAATATTCAGTGATGGTCCAACATTTACCCATATCTCAAAAGATGAGATCTTATTGATAGATTTAACAGCCTCAATCACTTTTTCTCCGCTTCCACTCCAGAGTGTTCCACCACCAAGTTCAACCCTCTTTATACCCGCCTCTTTCATAAGATTTGCCCCAAACTCAATTTCAAATAGAGAAAGAGGTTTATCAGAAAAATCAGAACGATTTCCTGCTGACCTGCTACAGAACTTGCAAGGTGGCTCTGTAGTGCATGGTGTAATTGAACCAATAAAACCATCAAATTTAAAAACTCTTCCTACTTCATCTTCTCTGACCTTTGCTACAACTTTTATTAAATCTAAAAATTTATCAATCGTATCAACTCCTTCAAGAATATTAAGTGCCTCCTCCTGTGTAATGTGATTGTTTAAAGCCCTATCAAACATCTCTTTTTTCATAAATTGCCCTTTCTTAGATAAGATTATGAATTAATTAAAAATAAAAAAGGTCACGAAGATTTTCAGGCTTCCTGCCAGCTCTGGTCTTCGTGACCTTTTTAGTTCCAAAAGTAATTTTTTTAATCTTTATTAATTTATAATTTTTATTTTGTCAACCCTTAAAAACCTTAAAAACCTCTGAAAAAGTCTTTGAAAGATTCATATTCTTTCAGAAACTCCAGCCTCAGAAAATGTCGCCATTTCATTGAGAATCTTTATGCTTGCCTCTGCCAAAAATATTCCAAGAGCCGCACCTGTCCCTTCGCCCAGACGAAGATCTAAATCCAGTAAAGGTGTTAAACCAAGATGCTGTAAAATGATTTTATGCCCGGGTTCAGAAGATCTATGCGAGGCTATGAGATAGTTCCTTAATTTAGGGGCTAAAGAGGTAGCAATCAGGGCCGCTGCCCCTGAAATAAATCCATCAAGAACAACAGGAATTCTGTTTTTTGCTCCAGCTAAGATTACTCCAACAAGCCCCCCGATTTCAAATCCGCCCACTTTCGATAACACATCAATTGGATCATCAGGATCGGGATGATTAACATCTATAGCCTTTTTTATTGTTTTTATCTTTCTTACCCATCCTTCCTCGTCAATTCCTGTACCTCTTCCTGTAACCACCTCAACCTCAACCCCAGTTAACACAGAGGTAATTGCGCTTGCGGATGTGGTGTTTCCAATCCCCATATCTCCAGTTCCTAAAATATCTATCCCCCTTGATAATTCCTCTTCTACCAATTCTATGCCGGCTTCTATAGAACGTATAGCTTCCTTACGGGTCATTGCTGGTTCTTTAGACATATTCTTAGTACCCATTGAAATCTTCTTATCCTTGATATCAGGATGTCTTTCTATGACCTTTGAGATTCCCATATCTGCAATGATTATCCTTGCTCCAACGTGTCGGGCTAAAACATTTATTCCAGCACCACCCCGAAGAAAATTATATACCATCTGAAGTGTTACTTCTGAAGGAAAGGCACTTACACCCTCCTCCGTAACCCCATGATCGGCTGCAAGTGTAAAGATAACTTTATGACTAATTTTTGGCTTTGCCTCTCCCTTTATTCCTGCTATCTGAATTGAAAGAGACTCCAATTGTCCAAGAGAACCCTGAGGCTTTGTAAGGCTATCCTGCCTCCTCCTTGCCTCGTTCATAGCCCTCTCATCAAGTGATCTAATATCTGAAATTAGTTGTTTAATCTTATCCATCACTATCTCCTTTAGTTAATATTAGGAAATGATCTAAAAACGGTCTTTATTTCATGATTAATAAAATTACAATTGATAGAAGTTCAGCCACTTCATTTGATGCCCCAAGTATATCGCCCGTTACCCCTCCCAACCTTTTAATAAAGTAAAAACGATATCCAATGCTAAAAAGGGAAATCATCAAAAATAACCAGATTCCACTTAATCCCCGAATAAAAATCGTAATAGCTAAAGTAATGAGCGAGGAAGAGATTACCTCTCTATATCCTGAGTTTTCCGTAAAAAGTTTACCTAATCCATTTCCCAATCGAGCGTAAGGAGATCGACAACAGACAAGGACTATGGAATTTCTTCCCAGAACTGTCATTAAGATTAAGGATGAATAAATGGAGGGGTCAGGGATTTGATTAAGGATTAAATATTTTGTTCCAATTAAAAAAATGAGACTGAATACACCAAAAGAACCGATTCTACTATCCCTCATTACCTCAAGAATTCTTTCTTTCGATCCTCCAGAAGCTAAACCATCCATGGTATCTGCAAATCCATCCAGATGAAGTCCCCTTGTCAAAAATATTAGTATCCCAATAATAAACCAAATGGAAAGGGATTTCGGGAATAAAGAGGAAAGGACATAATAACTGAGATAAAGAATCAATCCAATAAAAAATCCCACAACAGGGAAAAAAATCATTGATCTGGCAAATTCCTTAGCTTCAATCTCCTTTTTCCTTCCAACAGGTAGTATAGTTAAAAAAGAAAGGGCTGTAAGAAAAGATCTTATCATTTCATTTTCCTTTTAAAAAGATAGGTATTCCAGAGACCATGAAAATTACCCTCTCAGCAACCGAAGCGATTCTCTGATTAACCATCCCTGAAAGGTCCCTGAAACGACGACCGAGTGGGTCTGCAGGTACGATTCCCATTCCTACCTCATTTGAAACCAATATGAGGGATGATTGAACCTGCTTGGCAACATCAGTAAACCTATCTATCTCATTCATTATCTTAATATCATCATTCCATTTAAGCATCAAATTTGAGAGCCAGAGGGTGATGCAGTCAAGGAGGATGACCTCCATCTGGTCCTGATATTGCTCAATTTTCTCAATCACATTAATTGGCTCTTCCACAGTTATCCATTCCTTTCCTCTCATCCTTCTATGTTCCTCAACCCGCTGTCTCATCTCCTCGTCGAGAACTTCAAGTGTTGCAAGATAAAGTTTCTTATTGAAATAGCGATTAGCGTACTCGAGGGCAAATATACTCTTACCACTCCGACATCCACCTGTAATGAAGATCAACTCTCTAACCATTTCTCCTCCAGAACACTTAATGACCTAATAAGGTCTTTTAAAGAAAATACCTCCAGTGAAACGATTCCATTGTAGTTCTTTAAATAAGATATAATAAGAGTAAGCTCCTTTTCTGATAATCGATCGATACTAAGATGATCAACTCCGTTTTCGCATCCATGAAGATGAAAAATAGTGGTTTTTGAAAGGTATCGATCAAGATATTCTCTGAGATTATTTTTGTATAAAATGATATGACCAACATCAAGGCAGATGGAGAAGCCAAAATTATTTAAAATATCTTCTATCCACTCAAAAGGATAATCGAGCGTCTCAATAGAGATTTGGCTTCCCCTAATCTCTGCCTCCATAATTCTTTTAAGGCTCTCGATGAGCCGAGCCTTCCAGGCTTTTATATCCTCATGATTCCTTCCCTCTTTATTCTTTAAATCAAGATGCAGTGTATAGAAGGTAGGTTTAAGAGGTAGTGTCTGGTCAATTATCCTCCTTATAATGGAAATCGCCCTTTCCCTCACCTCTTTCTCTTCATCCCCCAAAAAGAGATCAATAGGGAGATGGATATTATAATTTATCCCCTCTCTAAAAGAGATTTCTCTTAGAGATTCGATCTCCCTTTTATTCGAGAAATTATCTTCTCCCCGGCTTTCAAAAAGGACAAGTTCGATCTCGTCAAAAAAAGGCGAAAGAAACCTCACGTTCGGAACGATCCGATCCGGGATTATATAAGAGGTCGTTGCCAGCCTGAATGGCAACGACCTCTTCTTAAACTCTTTAAAGAATTTAAATGTATCCAAAATTTCTCCTTACTTAAAAACTGAGCTTTATACCTCCATAGACGGAAAATCCTGCTGTCCCATAACCCCATGCATCTTCATACTTCTTATCAAAAAGATTCTCTATTCGACCAAATAATTGAAAATTTTTGTGAATATCATAAGAAGCAG
The DNA here is from genome assembly GCA_037443425.1 of Deltaproteobacteria bacterium. Lineage (GTDB taxonomy): Bacteria > Desulfobacterota > BSN033 > BSN033 > UBA1163 > JBBIOI01. Next base: position 15,598 of record JBBIOI010000058.1, on the reverse strand, counting down.
CCATGTTTACAACTGTGTAACCACCAACTTCTCCCCTTCTGGGATAGGGTTTTAAATCATCCCTTTCCCCTACATAGATAATATTCAGATTTACGTTTCCTTTATCAAGAAATCGATATGAGAGAGCGAAACTACCCTTGTGTCTTGGTCTTCTAAGAAGTTTCTCCCCGGTCTCTTTATCCTCGGTATCTGTATAGGTATAATTGGTACTGATGGTAAGATCTTCAATCGGCCGTATGGAGATAAAAACTTCCATTCCCTCTGTCTTTGCCTTATCAATATTGATATATCCCAGAGCCCAATCATAGTCGATGAGATCTTTAAAGTCGTTTCGAAAATAAGTAGCTCCAACAGTTATCTTCTCCTTTAAAAGGGATTGCTCTATTCCAGCATCCCAACCCTTACTCTTTTCCAGCCTTAAATTTACATTACCAATTGGCCCCCATTCAGTCGCAGGAGCAAAGAGCTGATAAAGGGTAGGAGCCTTAAACCCTGTCCCATAGGTTGCTTTTAGCTTGGTCCCAGTATTTTTAAAGATATAGGCAGGTGCTATACGGAAAGTTGTCTTACTTCCAAAACGGCTGTGATCATCAACCCGTAAACCAAGTGTGGCAAAAAAGGATTCAAACAGATCAACCTTATCCTGAATATAGAAGGCACGTGTTGAGGTACTCTTTCTGGGGAAAATACTTATATAGGGTCCCCACATGCTTTGTGAGAAATACTTCGATTTCCCTTCCTCTTTCTCATATTCTATCCCCCCAGTAATTGTGGTAGTCTCATGGAGAAATAGATTATGCTGCCAGTCAAACTTCCATGTGAATCCATCATAGATACCTCTTGAGGAATCGAATGGATGAAGGATATCAGGTCTATCCTTATATTCCCTTTCATGCTCAGACAGGGAGAACCCTATTTTTTGTTCCCATAGTTTATCAAAAAGATTGAGCCTACCCTGAGTTTTAAAAAATAGTTGCCTGTGGTCAAGGAAATAGTTTGGGTCATCCTGGTTTGGCCCTCCACCTCGATCGAGATCCGTTTTACTATCTATATACCTTAGTATAAGATCCATTTCGAGGAATTCAAAAGGGTTAATTCCAAGCCTTGCAGAAATAGAAGTATTTCTGTGGCCATCCCTCTCGGTATTTCCATATTTCTTATGTGCTGAAGAGAAACCCTCGGTATCAAAATGGGAGATACCTAATGAGAAATTCAAAAGTTTTGTTCCAAAGCTTAAACCAGCTTTACCCTGATATGTGCGATAACTACCTACTTCCCCAGAAATAAAGGATCTTGGCTTCCCTTCCCCTTTTTTAGTTATGATATTTATCACTCCTCCAATTGCATCAGAACCATATAGGGTGCTCTGAGGGCCTCGAATGATTTCAATCCTTTCGATATTATCCACAGTGAGCTTAGAAAGATCATAAGAACGTCCAGGATCCATTGGATCATTCATCTCCACACCGTCTACCATGACAAGTGTATGTTCTGATTTTGCCCCTCTAATAAAGACACTTGTCAATCCACCAGGTCCTCCACTTTTTGATACATCCAATCCAGGAACATTCCTCAAAACCTCAGCCACAGTTGTGGCCTTTCTGCTCTCAATCTCTTTTTCTGTTATCACTGTAATTGAGCTCGCAACTTCCCTTACTGGTTCTTCTACCCTGCTTGCTGTAACAACAATCTCCTCCAGTGTAACTTCTTTTTCTGTCTGAGCTAATCCAGCATTTGAGATTAATAAGATCAATATCGTTACAAAAATAAATATCTTCTTTTCCATCTTTTCTCCTCCCTCGAGAATACTTCCCTCAATAGGCAATGGTCCGGACTCCTCTAATCAAGAGATTACCGTTGCGGGGCAGTGGAAGGAATTTCACCTTCACTTCCTTTGCCTATCGGGTTTTAATTATTTCGTTTTAATCAATTTACTCTAACTTCATTTGATCATTACTCCAGCCATATATCCTCCCACCCCCTTTCTTTTATCCATATTTTTCCCCGGAACTAAGTATAGATAAGGCTTCCCAGTAACTGGATTTCTCCCAACAACCACAACGGTTTTATAAATTTCTTCAATGATTTCATAACTGAGTACATCCTCTGGCCGCCCTTCCTTATGGATTTTGCCTTCATTAATAAGAATGAGGCGGTCACAATACTCAGCGGCTAAATTGATATCATGTAAGACCATCATTACTGTAAGCCCAAATTCTTTATTGAGTCTACTGATCAAATCCAATATATAGACTTGATGCGTGATATCAAGGTGGGCAATAGGTTCATCCAGTAAAAGAAGTTTTGGTTCCTGTGTTAAGGCCCGGGTTAAATGGACAAGCTGTCTCTCCCCACCACTCAATTCATCCAGAATTCGATCCTTAAGTCGATAAATACCTGTTAGTTTCATCCATCTCAGAGCAATCTCAAGGTCTTCTTTTTTCTCTAAAAATTGAAACTGGCTAAAGTGAGGAATCCTTCCAAGAAGAATATATTCTTCCACAGTCATCCATCCAGATTCCAGGTTTTGAGAAACAACTGCAATCCCCTTTGCAAGCTCTTTATGTGAAATCTTCTTAATATCTTTTCCTTCAAAAAAGACTACCCCTTTTACCGGCCTTATCAATCCAGTGATTGCTCGAAGAAGTGTCGTCTTTCCTGAACCATTTGGGCCTATGATTCCTAAAACATCTCCTTCTCTTAGAAGGAAATTAATCTCCCTAAGTATAATGTTTAAACCATATCCACATGTTAAATCATTGACTTCCAGTAACATTTTCTTCTCCTAAAACGACATATATCTTTTTCTCAGGGCATAGACAAAAAGGCTTCCTCCCAGAATACCTGTAATAACCCCCACAGGTAACTCTAAGGGGGAAATTATAGTTCTCGCAAGTGTATCACAAAATATCAAAAAGACTGCTCCACAGATAAAAGAACCCGGAAGAAGAATACGATGATCCCTTCCTATAAACATACGGACAAAATGTGGTACTACCAATCCAACAAATCCGATCATACCTGCAACAGAGACGCTTAACCCCGTAAGAACCGAAGCAAAAAGAAAAAGGAGACGTTTTGTTTGTTCAACATTTATGCCCAAATTATAGGCTCCCTCTTCCCCTAAAGAGAAGGCATTAAGATGGAGTGAGAAAAAATAAGAAAGAATTAGGCCAATAATAGAAAAGATCAAGATTAATTTGATAAGAAATACATTTGGTTCCTCCAGAGAACCCATCATCCAGAAAATAATTCCATGAAGATCCTCAATGCGTGAAATGGCCATTATCAGCATGATTAAAGAAGAAGAAATAAAACTGATCATTACTCCACAAAGTAGTAGACTATGAATCTTTAATATCTCCCTTCTTTTACTCAAAAAGTAAAGAAAAAGAATGACCAAAATGGACCCTAAAAATCCTGAAAGTGGGAGGGTTAAAGCACCAATAGATTTATGCAATCGAAACACAATATTCAGGGCAACACCCAGGCCTGCACCTCCTGAAATACCAAGGGTATAGGGTTCAACAAGGGGGTTTCGAAAAATCCCTTGCAAGATAACACCAGCCAAGCTTAAAGATCCACCTATTGAAAAACCCAGTATTATCCTGGGAAGTCGAATTTCAAAGAGAATACTATACTCTGTGGAACCTCTACCTTCAAAGATTAGAGAGATAAACTTCCTCAAAGGTATACTGCTTGGCCCCATCCATAAGGAAATTAGTGTTACTCCAGAAAGTATACTAAATAAAATCAATATCCATATAATCCAGTAAAAGAGTCTTTCCCTCATTTATCTCTTTCTTTCAGGATGTAAAATTGTAATCACCTCTTCAAGAGTCTCTACAAAACTTACTGGGGTAGGACTGCAAAGTTTGTAAGAATCCATTATAAAAATTCTATTATTCTTTACTGCCTTTAGATTGCTATATCGCTGCCAGTTCTCCTTTTCTTGTTCACCTGAAATTCCCATTGTTACGATTATAATAACATCAGGGTTACTTCTTAAAACCTCCTCCCTTGAGAAAAAACCACTACGTAAATCACGAGCTATATTTTCCCCTCCAGCAAAGTTAATAAAATCGTTAATAAAAGAATCTCCTGCTACTGTAAATAAAGGTTTTGCCCCTACCTGAATAAAAACGCTTGGCCTTCGAAGCCCCTCAAACTCTTTTCTCAGATAACTTACCCTTTCCCTAACCGTCTTTATAAACTCTGTTGCCAAATTATACCTACCTGTTATTCTTCCCAATTCCAGAAATTGCTCACATATTTCTTCAAAATTTTTGGGTGAAGAAAAACTTACTACATTTATCCCCAACTTTCGTAGTTTCTCCACTTTCTTTGGATCGGTAAGTGAAGTTGCAAAAACAAGATCAGGCTTGAGGCTCAAAATCTTTTCAACGCTAATATCTACCACACCCCCAACTTTTTCTTTCTTTTTTATTTCTGGAGGTCTTTCACAATAATTTGTTATTCCAACTAATCGATCTTTTAATCCTAAAAGGCATAACGATTCTGTAATCGAGGGTCCAAGTGAAATAATCCTCTGAGGAAAGTTAGAGAATCTTTCTGGATGAAGGTAGCTCGAAACCTTTTCGACCGCATCTACGATTCTCGGCCCCGGTCGACATAAAAGATCACAGGAGATCACAAGGATTCTATCATCTTTTACTGAAGGAAGATTTTTGAATGCGACATGCTCTTTAAGTCTCTTTTTTAAAACCTTTTCATCCTCACCACAGATTAAAACTATATCCGGATTACGTTCAAAAATCATCGTCTCTTCAATTTCGAAATAATCCCTCTTTATATCAGAAAAGATATTTCGTCCGCCTGCTACATAAAAAAGATCTGTCTGAAATGAATCTCTACCAACTGTTGAAAGAGGATTTAAACCCATTACCCTGAAGATAGTGGGTCTCTTTTCTTCAGGGATATCTTTCAATCGTTCTCTTATATTCCTCAATCTCACCTCCATGTGGTCTTTCAACTTTTTAGCCTTATAGAGAGATCCTGTTATCATTCCGATCCTTTCAATAGAAAATAAAATGTCCCTTATAGTGTGAGGATTAACCCAGAATGTCTTTAACCCTCTCTTCTCCAGTAGTTTAACGACCGGTATCTGCACCAGGCCAAATGATAAAACAAGATCTGGATTTAAAGAGACGATCTTTTCTACATCTGGATCTGCAAAACCTCCAACTTTAGGTTTTCTCCTGGCTTCCTCAGGATAATTACAGTATTCGGTTACACCCACAATATGGGAATCCATACCAAGGGCAAATAGTATCTCTGTATTGGAAGGAGATAGTGAAACCAATCTTTCAGGCTTTTTTACAATTTCTATCTCTCTTCCAAGATCATCCTTCACCTTCAGAGGGAAGGAATAGATATGGGTGAAGATTGAAAATAAGGATAAATTTAAAATTAAAATTAATTTTATTAAAAATTTTAATCTAATATTCATCTTTACTCACTCTCTTTCTTCTTAAATACAATCTATTAAGGTTCAGAAGACTCATAACCTTATATCTTCAATAAATTCTCACAACATCGAACATAAGTTCCTCATCTCCCCTTGTACAGGAGACATCCAAAAGATATTTCTTGGCTATTTTAACAGCCTCCTCAACATCTTCAGGTGTAGCACGTCTCCATGGATTCTCAGCCACAGGGAAGTAAGCATCAATCCTATAGGGTATTTTTCTATCAACTCCTGCAATGAATCGAGCAATTTGCTCAATTTCAGATACATCTATATAATCAGGGATTAAGACACTTTCAGCCTTTAACCTTTTCCCCTTCGAATAGATCTTTTGGAAATTATCTTTGATTCTTTTACTAGAGACTCCAGTATAATCCTTATAAAGCTCATCACTATATGCCTTAATACTTAAGACAATCTCGTCGATGTAATCTAAAGGGAAAAGTTTCAAACCATTTGTAAGAATAATGTTATAGGATCGAAATTCTTCTCTAAGGGCCTTGGCAAGTCCTGGAAGCTCGGGATCTAAACTCGGCTCCATCCCCATAAATATAACCTTATTAAATTTGAGGACTTTTATAATTTCGAACACCTGATGAAAGCTTAAAAACTTAACTGTTGTATTAATAGATTCTCTTCCTTTTTCGTTTATATTCTCAGTCTCTTTTAAATGACAATCGTAAACTTGAACCTTACATAAACATCCTCGACAGTGCATATTACAACCCCAGAAATGAAGGTAAAGACTTTCATCCTCTGGTGCATATGTAATATGATAAATGTTCAAAAATTTTATCCTCCTTCACTCGGAAGAATTAATTCTAAAAACCAGTGTTTACCCCTGAAGATCTTTTTTACCATCGTAAATTCTATTGCCCTATCAAAAATAGGACCATCATAGACAAAAGTATGGTATTCTCCTCTCTCACCACATAGATCTATATTACCCAATTTTTCTAAATCGGTTATAAATTCTTCATTAATCTCTCTACCAAGCCACCCCTCATCTAAAAACTCAGAATCCACTGTAACGACAATAGCCTTAAACCCAGCTTCAATAAATTTTAAAAGCAAATCTTCTCTTTTTAATCCCCACAAAGGTAAGATAGGTTGAATCTCCATTTCTCCACAGACCTTTTCTATCCAGTCCCTGTGTTCCTGAAGATCGATATCTCCAAATACTCCAGTATGAGCTCCTTTTCCTTTAATCTCTGAAACGGCTTTCTTAAACTCATCTTCATAGTTTTCCCATGATGCTTTTTGTTGAATAATTGGAACTTTCATTAACTCTGCTTGACGCCTTAATAACTCTGGGTTTATCCCATGTGAGCGTGAATGTCTGCCATCCTCAGAAATCATATTGATAAGATGGGTTATACAAATCCCCAGTCCCTTGGAGAGATAAAATGATAAAGCACTCTCTTTACCACCACTCCAACAACAAAAGGCTTCTATTCTTTCTATCATGAAATTTCCTCAACCCAACCACATATTCCACAGTGAAAGGATTTTAATTTCATTCCTGCCCCACAGCCAGGACATATCTTTTCATCTCCCTGTGCTTCGGGTATCGCTCCAACAACATCCTGATAAACCTTATAGTAATAAAAGTGCTCTTTATTCAGAAATTTTACCTGACTCTCCCTCTTTCCCCTCTCAAATTCTTCATCCGAAACAAGGTCACTTATGATTGCCCTCAATCGGGTCATGCCTGATCCCTGCTCCATGGGTCTCTTACCCTGCCATATAGATTCAGAAGGAAGTAAACTCTCAAAGGCCTTCCTTAAAATCCATTTCTCCCAAACTCTCTCTCCCTCCCTGCGAATCTTAAATTCTATCGGTATTTTTAGGGCAAATTCGATAAACTCTTTATCAAGATAGGGCTGAATTATCTTTATCCCAAAAAAATCTCCTATCAGATTTGAATTGAATGCCATAGAAGTTGAAATTCGATTTATATAACCTTCAAGATCCTTAATACTTTTCATGTAATCATAACCACCAAATAGTTCATCAGCTCCGTCCCCAGTCATAACCCGTGTTAATCCTTTCTCCTTAGCCATCTTTAAAGAAAAATAGATAACTAAATCATTTGGTAAGGCAGGATCAAAACTCCTGAGGATCTTAATAACATCTGGAATAGATAGAATGGCCTCATCAATATGAACAATTCTATAATAATGTTCCAAACCCATTTGCCGGGAAAGAAGATCAGCATATACAATGTCCTCTCCGTTAGATTCTAAAGAAACAGTAATAGCTACTAAATCCCTTTTAAGAAAGGCTAAAATGCTCGTATCAACTCCTCCAGAAAAGAGTAATCCTGAAGAACCATTCCTTCCCACAGCCAGGGTAAGTTTTTCTCTTAAGGCTGAAATGAAATCACTTACAGCTGTATAGTTCTGCATAAAATCCTCTTAATCAAGAAAAACGTCTTAAAAATACCAATAAAATTTTTTTGATTATTTTTAATAAAAAAATCCCCGGCCTTCACAAGGAAGACCGGGGATTTTACCCTTTTTCACCCTTCACGGTCTCACCCTCGAAGACCTTTATGTGAAGTATATCCAGGCAGGTCTTCTGACTCTCGGATCTTCCTACTCCCTGCGCCTTCCCTCCCCGAGCTCATCAAAGGGCAGTGGCTTCTTGCAGGTTTCGTCCCCGATTACAGCGGCGGGGCCGTCTCCGCCTTATCTCCCCTGAAGGAGATTCACGGAGTTCCCATAACCTGGATATAATCAACTTATTCTATTTTATGCTTTATTTTTAACAAAAATTACTAAACTTGTCAAATTACCTGTGCCGGCATGCTATTTGGAGATATTAATATGAAGAAAATTTTGGTTGTCGATGACCATGAGGAAATAAGGGAACTTTTATCAAAATTTCTTCTTTCAAATGGGTATGAGGTCGATACTGCTGAGGATGGTGAAACCGCATTGAAAAAAGTAACAGAAAAAGAATACGATCTAATAATAACAGATTATATAATGCCAAAAATAAATGGAGTAAATTTATTAAGAAGATTAAAGATAGAAAGTCCTCGATTAGCTATTCTCATAATATCAGGATCAATGGTTGGAGATGGCTTTTTTGCTCAATCAGGAGCAGATGCCTTTTTGCCAAAACCCTTAGACCTCCCAAGAATGAAGATTTTGATAAAGGAAATTTTAAATTCCAGAAAGTAATAATTGAATCCGAATTACCCTCCTCTGATACCACTATTTTTCTCTTCTTATCCTACATAAAAGTGCAGTATGTGGCCAAGAACCTATCTCTTTACTTACAAACTCATCACCGTCAGGACAGAGATTGTTGGCATTTGATTCAAATACCCCAAAAAGTATTGGCCTTTTGCCCTCTTTCTCAGGATACCACCAACCATGCTCTATATGGATCATATTCTCCTGTATAGCTTCAGATAACTGCGCCTTGAATCTCGCACTTCCATGCCTATTTTCTACAACTACCCAATCATCATCAGAAATACCATACTCTTTTGCAGTAATCGGATTAATAGTTACAAATGGATAAGGCCTCTGCTCTCTTGCTGATTTAATCTGCCTGAGCTCTGAGTGATACATAGGCATAAATCTTGTCCCTGTTAAAAGTATCAGGGGATACTCTTTAAATAAGTCTGGATTTGATATAGGAGATTCAGGAGGCTCTCGATAATTCGGTAAAGGATCATAACCAAGTTTGTCAAAAATTGTTGAGTATAATTCAATCTTACCCGTATTTGTAGCAAACCCATACCTTTCGTATCTCTTATATCCACCCTCCCCAGAAATGATATAACGGTCACAAAGCTCACTAAAGTTCAAACCCAATGGCTTCAATCTATAATCCAAGGCCTCTTCCATAGTCTCCCATGGCCAGTATTCAGTTTCATGAAACCTCCTACCAAGCTCTTTCCAAAAAAAGTAATCATCCTTCCTTTCAAATAATGGCTCAATCCCTTTTGGATTTGCTAAAATGAAACTTGAAAGACCATGCATATCATGGATGTCTGCCCTCTCAAGGCTGCAGGCAGCAGGAAGAACAAAATCCGCAAACACCGCAGTTGGTGTCATATAATAATCCATGACAACTACAAGCTCAGCCCTCATTAAAGCCTCATAACTTCTTCTCGGATTCGGAAGGGTTACTAAAGGATTACTTGCCTGCGAAAAAAACGCCTTTATAGGATAAGGTTTCCCTGTCAGCATCGCCTCAAAAACAACCCGCGCATGTGCAGAAGCCCCAAATTCCGCATTAGGAGGAATGATATAATCCTTTGGAAGTCTTTCAGTAGCACTTCTTATCATCTCCCATCCCGGATAGGCCATAAGTCTATATGTATCAGCACCAAGCTGCTTCTTCTTCTGCTCCTCACTTAATTTATCATTTAATTCCATCTCATAATCTGTTATATAACTGAGACCTCCTCCTCTTCCAATAAGTTCCCCACCTTTTATATCTATATTATTTGTAATCGCAGAAAGGATAAGCCTCGCTCTCTGAACCTGCTGTGCATTAACCCCCTGCTTATCCATACCAAGACCCCAGGGGAAAACCGCAGGCTTTGTAGTCGCAAAGACCCTTCCCGAAGAAAGAATTAGATCTTTTGAAACACCTGTCACCCTCTCGGCCTCATCATGACAATGACCTCTTACCAGTTCAACAAGCCTGTTAAACCCATAACACCACCTTTCTACAAATTCCTTATCGTACAGGTTTTCTTCTATGATAAGTTTTATCCATGAAAGCAATATCATCAGGTCAGTCCCAGGCCTTAAAGGTAGCCATATGTCTGCAAGCTCTGCTTCATCACTTCTCACAGGATCAGCAACTATGAGCTTTACACCTCTTTCCTTGGCCCTTTTTATTCCGGCCCACAAAGGATGAGGCGCTGAGTCCTTTGGATGTGAACCAAAAAGCACAATAAGAGAAGTATTTCTTATGTCTGGAAAACATGGACTCCCATAAGTAGCCCACTCTACAATCCATGAAGGACATCTACAAATGCTCTGTGCACCCATAATATTGGGAGACCCAAAAAGATTGAAAAACCTCTTTATTGGCCACCCATAGGTTCTGTATGTTCCATGTGAAAATACAAGAGACTCCGGCCCATATTCCTCCCTTATCCTTGCAAGTCTATCCGAGATCTCATCTAATGCTTCCACCCAGGAAACTCTCCTCCATTCGTTTGTCCCCCTATCTCCAATCCTCTTAAGAGGATAATTTAATCTGCTTTCATGATATAGATGCTCAAGAATAGTCTTCCCCCTCTTACACATGAATCCACGACTAAAAGGATGTTCCTCATCTCCTATCACAGATACTATCTTACCATTCTGGATCTTTAACTTGAGCCCACATCGATGATGACATGGACCACACCAACCCCTCTTTTCCATAATATACCCCCAATGTTAAAATTTTTTGTATGAGTACTACATCTCCAGACCTATTTTAATTAACTTCATAGGATGCTAAAAATATCCATTCTTAAAACTTTATTCCCTTATTTAATTATCCTTTTGAATTATCCTTTTCAATTATACTGCCTCTTCCCACCAATAAACTTTCCATCTCAATCACATCCAAGCCGGACATCTCTTACTTAGACCCTACATTCCCCTCCTCTACAGGGCCCCTGACACTCTCCTCATTGCGCAGGCCGTCCGGCTTGTCATTCTTTTCAGAAGTCAGATTATAAAAAATTATCACTCCGATTTTTTTAATTACACACATATGACAGAAATTAATATTGTTTATTTACTTTAAATCTTTTCCTCTGATTTATAACTTCTCCCTTCATCCATAATCTTATACATAAAAACATTCGGATGATTCATATCCCTGTGCTCCCACGCATTCTCAGTTAAATAAACCATTGCCATTCCCCTTCCCCATATATCTTCCGGATCATTCGATTCCTCAATCTTAAATACTCTCCAGCCAGGAAACCCAGCCTGCTTTACATCATTTTTTAAACAATCCCAACAACCATCACATAACACATATATCTCCGTTCTTTCCGTGGCAAAATCCCCAAGATGAACAGGAAACGCATACCCACAACCCTTACAATGCTCCACATAACAGTCACACATATTACTCAGTCCCCTCTTCTATTTCTTCCCAGTCAGGACAATCATCACATTGCCCTCAACAACAAAAACCCCCTGAAGACCTAAAAATGGAATATAACCATCAGCAAAATTGCACCTGCCCAACCGCTCGTTTATCAAACCTATAGTCTCTTCTGTGTCTTCCCAATACTTACATGTCCCGCATCTCCTCTCCTTAGCCAATTTATCTCCCCATCTACTTATTCCAACTATCCCCATTACCCCTGCAATAATATTTATACACAGAGCGAAGCGTTGATGGATCAAATCCCTTCTCTCGCCAAACCAACCCTTTTGCGAGTAACTTCCTCAACCCTACATTCACTCCCCTGCCAAGCCGCTCATTCAATTGATAATTAGTCAAACCTGGATTTCTCCTGATAAACTCAACTAAATACTCCTCACTACACACATGCCTTCCCATCTATTACCTTACCCCTTTCAAAATCTTCTCATACGCTTCGACGGTTCGACAAATCTTTATTCCGCCTGGCCTTCTATCTCAGGATAAAATTTTTAACCCTTAAAAATCAAATAAACATCCAGTTCCTTATTTCATATTCCATCACAAAACTTATTTTTCTTCAAGTAGCGAAGATATTAATTAACTCCTTGGATATAAAACCCTTAGCTCGCATTGAATAATATTGTGAATCCCGATTTAAACCGATGAATAGAACAAAACCTTAATTTTATTGATATTGAAACTGTAGCATAAAAAATATGTGGTTTAAGAAGCTTTCATCACTGCCCTTTTTAAAGATAAGATGTATTTACAAGATTTGATTAACTAAACTTTCTCTTAATAGATTTCTTCCCTGTAAAGATACTTATTAAATTCAATCTGATCTCGATGTATCACCATCTTTCCTGAGAAATCAATATTCAAACTTAATGAATATCTCTGTAAACAATTCTTTTTTGGATTAGATGGAAAGTTATAAATCAACTCTTATAACTCCCTTTGTAAGTAAAACATTTTGAAAAATAGAAAGATTATTCTTAACTCTCCAATTTTCTAGGATAACGTGTAAGAATTGTGGAACCTTCTCTTCCCACTAATACTGTATCCTCAACACGTACACCCCATGGCCCAAAATATAAACCACAATTCCCCACTGCAATAACTACATTGGGTTCGAGTGGAGGAGGTTCTTTTTCTCCATTGAAGAATGCTCACCATCCTCCATTAATTGGAGAACAACTATTTGTAGGTAGGAATTAAAAAGGTATCAAAAATATATTGGATAGATGCTCTCGTTTCTCTATAGACCTTGATTCTGATGGGCTACTTTTGTAAGAAACAAATCAAGCCTCTAAGATCAATGAGAGGTGTTTCCTCCGAATCGAAAAGGAAGAAAACTGCGCTATCAAAAGACATTACCCTTTATCTAAATTGAGCGATTCTATATTGTCATTGCGAGGCAAAGCCGAAGCAATCTCTTAAGATTTGTCATTCCGAGCTAAGCAAGAAAACTATGAGATTGCCACACCCTTCGGGCTCGCAATGACTTCATCGGATTGCCACGCACCCTTTGGTGGGTGCTCGCAATGACTGATAAATAAAGGATTTTTGTAAAAAATCTTTCAATTTAACACGTAAATACATGGTGGATGAAAATAAGAGATTTTTTTCTTACAATAGAAATAAGAAATACCTTTTTCTCTTGAAAGGTGCCTTTTAAATGGGTGACTCCAAATCCTGCCGTATTGAATTATAAATTTTTAAATTTCAATAATATTTATTTTTTTATCAATTTTTGTATCTCATGTCGTAATGCTATTGTAGTTGAACTAAGTCTCGAACTTATTATGCTATTGAGATTTTTCATTACCAAATATCCAATATCCCTATTCTTTTCAAGAAAATCCATCAAATCTTTACCATTCATCATTATAACTTCAGCTTTTTCTTTACATCTTGCCGATGCAGTCAACCTATGTGGAGGCACAAGAGCTGACCAACCAAAAATTTCCCCTTTGCTCACTGTGTAAATTGTTGCCAATATTTCATAATCATATATCTTAAACTCAATTTGAATATCAATCTTACCAGTTTTCAATAGATAAACATCTGTTGCAAATCCACCAATAGTGAATATCACAGATCCTTCATCATATGTTTTTTCACGACATAGTTTTGATATTTCTTCCAATTGCTTTTCACTTAATCCCTGAAATAAATTAAAGCCTTTTAAAATTTCACTCGATATCATATTTATCCACCTACTAAATTATTTTTTCCTTTTTGTTTTTTTAAACAATTTGTAAGGCCTTTAAAAAAACTTCTATATAGATTATTTATTTCCCCTGCAATTTTGGTTTTCCACAAACGTAGGAATTTAATTAGAATGATCGGAAGTGGTGCAACTTATTTCAATTACCAAAGTAGATTTAAGATATGATATTTGTCAAAATTACTATTGATATTTATTATAGACTATTAAGATTTTATGTCAAGAGAAAAGGATGAGAGATTTTCTTAATCCTATCTTTAAAAGAGTGGATTAGAAATCCATAAAAGATATATGTTTCAGTAAAAACTAACCTTAATAAAAAAAAGCGAGCATATTAGATACAATATAATTATAGTTTGCAGGTTATTAAGAGTGTTGAAAAAATGATACAAATTGTATTAATGAGAGATCTGAGCCCCATGCTGAAAGAATTTCTTTACAAAATTTAAAAATAAATTTGCCTGCGCAACCATCCCTTTAAAAACCTACGAATAAACAACCTCCCAATTGAAATCCTATAAAGATGTAGCAAACTGGATGAGTTTGTATTTTTCCTATGATATGAAAAGGATGGAAGAGAGCATAGAGAAGGGATTGGAAATCTTAGACAAGATCAGGCATGAATCATGCAAGAATCAGTCATAAATCAGTCACAATCCTGCAAAAAAAGAATGGGACATAATACCTAAATTATTGAAATTATTTGGCTGGGGGACGAGGATTCGAACCTCGATTCACGGAGTCAGAGTCCGTTGTCCTACCGTTGAACGATCCCCCAAAAAACCTGAAATTTTAACAATTTATGAATAACCCATTTCCTCATAATTTGTCAATTGTGATAAAATTGTGATAAATTCACTCCAGATAAAACTTCAACAGCACTCCTCAAACTTTCAGGGTAATGGTGAGAATATCTCTGGGTAGTCTTTAAATCTTTATGTCCTAAAAGATTTAATCCACTCCCATTCCTTGTAAGCCTTTTTTAAGCAGGAAATCTCTCTGTTTAAATTCGCTGGTTTTATCCCGTCCTTATAGCGTTTAATCTTATACTCATTAACTATTCTTGGAGTAATCTCTGAAACCATAAGGTCACCCATAAAAGAAATTAAGTTATTAGCAATCCCCTTAAATCTTTCTGCTGACTTTTTTTTTGAAGCATGCTCACTGAGAAACTTCTCCATCAACTCCCTAAAACTTCTCTCCTCTCCTGGTAATTTCTCAAACCATTTACCCTCTGCAATTTCACCTCTCACCTTGTCATAAATCCTCTGTGCTAATTTACGATCCTCTGTTTCAGTTGATTTTCTAATTTGTTTCCCTCGATAAGTAAACGTCATCCACCAGACATGGCCTCTACAATAATTTAACCCTTCGACCTCTTCAATACTCTTTTTAACAATATTTTTAATATTCTCAGGCTTCTCTCGACATATTTCCTTCAAGATTTCCATGGTCTTTTTTTCTCCTCTGCTTCTCTTTCCTTTTTGTGTCACTCGATCCATACTTCTAAGTCCTCTCTTTTAAATCGTAAAATTCTTCCAAATCGATAGTGAGGTATTTCGCCCAGACTTGCCACTGGTAAATGGTAGACTGTTTAACGCTTAGAAGTGAAGCCACATCGACGACAGTCAAAAACTTTTCTGATTCGTTATAGGACCGAATCCCTCTGGATGATTGATTAGTTTCAATCCTTGTTTTAATGGAATCTCCTCTCCAACATGGAAACTGGATCGGGCCTCCGTTCTTTTGGCCTT